>JAOTSC010000018.1 GCA_030247525.1 bacterium
GGACTTTCCGAAATGCTGATTCGGTACGCTCCGATTCGTTATACTATTTCCATGTACCGGGCGTACCGTACGATGAACAGGTAGAGTATTATTTTGCCGCGCAAGACATCATCGGTAACTCGGTAAAATTGCCATCCGGCGGAGCCGGCGTCAGTCCTCCCGGTACCATTCCCCCGGGATCGCTGTTCAGCTACTTCGTCCGGGAAGTTCTTCAAGGTACAATGACCATCGGACCAACCGGTGATTACACCAACTTTGCCGATGCATTCACCGCTCTTCGTACCGCCGGGGTCGCCGATGGCGGTGTTACGTTTGTTATCGCGGATGGTACTTACGACGAAGAACCGTTGACCGTGAATGGATACTTTACGGCGAATCAGCGGGTACTATTCAAAGTCGATTCCGGGGCAAGTGTGACGATTAACGTAGACGGTTCAACTGCATCGCCGTGGGCGCTCCGGTTCCAGCGGACTTCCAACATAACTTTCGATGGCAGTTGGCCGCGCAATACCAATAACCACTTGACTATACGTGGAACAGACATTAGTAATGCCGTCCGGTTTATCGACAGTGCTCAATTCAACACCGTAGTTCGCTGTTCGCTACTGGTGGCAACCAGCAACTCTTCTTCCAATCGCATCGTCCAAATCGGTGGTGGTACAACAACCGGGTTACCTTGCACCGGCAATCAAGTATCGAATTGCGTCGTCATGGGCGGCTATACCGGCATCTATGCCCGGGGATCGACTGCACAACTTGTCGACAGCACATTACTTCGAAACAATGAAGTTCGTGACTTTTATTACAGCGGTATTACTGTTGGTTATGGTTCGGGAATTCGTGTTTTGAACAACAAAATATTCCAAACGCAGACCTCGACTGGAACCACTGTAACCGGTATTTACATGGATGCCAGTACACAGAATTCTATCATCAATGCGAATGCGATTCAGCCATTGCAGAGTTTTGGTGGTAGTAACGAGACTGGAATCCGTGCGTACGGGTTTTACAATACGATTTCGAATAATATGATTCGGCTGGGAGACAGCGCAGTAGGTACTATTTACGGGATCAACTTCGCCGATCAAGCCGGCACGATTCGAACGATTCATAATACGATATCAATCTCCGGTACCGCTGGAACGGCGAACAGCGCCTGCTATTACAACAATGTCAATTCGGGCATGGATACGTTGTATGCGAATATCTTCCAGAATTTGCGTACCGGAGGGGGTACTGCGAATTATCAAGTCGCACTTTCCGTCGCGCAGATTCCGGTGATTCTCTTCAGCGACTTTAATTTGCTCGGCATTCCGAACGACAGTACGAACGATAACAACTATGTCGCGCGGCTCACGGGTATGTTTTTTAATACGCTCGCCGATTTACAAGTGTCGGCGTGGACGCCCCGCGACACCTTTTCTTTCAGTGCGTTAGCACCGTTTGAACTCCCGGACGATTTACATATCTCCACTCGGGAACCGACAGTCATCGAGAGTGGTACGCCAACCCATTGGGAAATCAACACCGATTTTGATGGCGAGTTCCGGACATCGCCGCGTTGCGATATTGGCGCGGACGAAGGGACATTTTTTGCCACGGTCGACGATGCAACTACAACCCTGCCGCTTGAATATCAACTTGCACAGATTTACCCCAATCCGTTTAATCCGATCGCAAACATTCGCTTCTCGCTTCCCCGGTCTGAGAGAGTGGTTGTGAATGTGTACGATGCTACCGGTCGCTTAGTAACGAATCTGGTCGATGGTAACCAAGCTGCTGGATACCACAATGTCCAATGGAACGGTTCCAATGTTTCCAGTGGCGTATATTTCGTAACCATCCATACCAACAAGTACACTGCAACCCGGAAAGCGGTGCTGTTGAAGTAAATTCATGTAACACAACTCAGACCTGCTGATCAATCTCAGCAGGTTTGAAACCTTTTTGTTAACAATGAGTTGTTAACTCAACTATGTTTCAAGATGCTATGATAAATGAATGCTTCAGTGACTATGAATATTGATGATCAGGAATGGAAACGAAGATGATACCTACTCTACTTCGATGGGAATATAACTGTATTTTGCGAAGTAGCTCTACTCTGAAATATCGTTTACATCTTACTGGAGAATAAACTATTTTTCTAATGTGATGGATTTGATTTCTCGTGGAGGATGTTATGAAGATGCGTTGGATATTGTTGGTATTGGTTTCGTTTCTGATAAATCTGCTTTCTACCCAATCGGCTGGTGCGCAAGATAGCTCACACGTTTCGACCTTGGCGCGATGGGAAAATTCGTTACTGCAGGACTTCACACTCAATGGCAATTACGCTTACCTCATTACCGATTACTATCGCTTAAAAATCATCGATGTTTCGGAGCAAGGGTATGCCCGCGAGGTTGGCTCCTACGTTTCCCCGAATATCATCTACGGCGTCGATGCCTATCAGAACTATGTCTTTTTATGGGAAGGCGCCGCCGGTTTTCAATTATTAAACGTTTCCGATCCCGCCCATCCGGTTTTGATTAGCACCTTCACGAATATGCCGAATTGCTACGATGTCGAAATGGTGGGGAACTATGCCTACATAGCAGCGCAATTTGGTATTTATGTGCTGGATTTAATCGACCCGCTCTTTCCTATCGTTGCGTCTGCGATTAGCGCAACCGGCGCAGTCAACCGGATCGAGTATGCCCACTCCGCTTTGTATGTCGCTCCAATGAATTCCAATCGAATTTCAAAAGTCAATCTTCCCACGCCAATTAATCTCCAGTTTGATACTACCATAACATTTCCGCGATATCTTAATAACTTCATTGTTCGTGATTCGACCATCTTTGTTGCCGACTATGATGGATTTTGGATTTACAACGTTGCGAACTTTCGAAATCCGACTTTACTCGGTGTCGATTCGGCAAGAAACGGCTATGATTTTTCCGTATCTGGCAACTATGCCTATCTTAGAAAAAACATTCCAGAAATCAGTATTGTGAACATCGCGAATCCCGATTCGATGTACATTGCCGGAAGCATAAACTTTACCAGCTATCCGGGATCGATGACACTCAGTGGGGCACGCTTGGGAATTAGTTCGTACCCCGGTCTGAGATTTTATTCGCTGACGAACCCTGTACAACCCCGTTTGGTTAGTTTTTATAGTACTGGTTTTGCGTTTCAAGCGGTAACTCTGCACGATACTCTTGCCTATCTATTGGACGACTGGTTCGGTACGACAATCGTCGATGTAAGTAATCCGCGTCAAATTACACCACTCGGATTCATCGAAGCCCCTCTGCACGGTGCCGCTACTGATATCGCAATTGCCGGAGACCTCGCCTATGTCGCCGTGGGCGATTCCGGGTTACAAGTAGTCAGCGTTGCTAATCCTGTTGCACCACAGCTACTCACCACCTTCCGAACCCGCAGCGAGGCGACTGGAATCACCATCGATGGGATGTATGGCTATGTCGCGGTGGGCGATTCGGGATTACAAATCCTCAATCTCTATAACCCGGCAACCCCCTTGCCGTGGGGTTATTGCGATACGCCGGGTGATGCGTATCGTGTCGTTGTCCGCGGGAATTTCGCGTACGTTGCCGATGGCATTTCCGGACTTCGGATAATAAATATCTCCAATCGGCTTGCCCCCCGCGAAGTTGGATTTTTCAATACAACGGGAATTGCCTACGATGTTGCGCTGGCGGGGAATTACGCTTATGTCGCCGATGGTACGGGCGGCTTGCGGGTATTTGATATTACCAATCCCGTCGCTCCCACTGCAGTCGGTGCCTTTACCGATTTGTATTGGATTGGCGGCGTAGCGCTGGTTCGGGAGTACGCCTATCTTGCCGCGGGCGACAATGGCTTGAGTATCGTCAACATTAGCGATCCGACTGACCCACATGAAATTGGGTACTATGCTTCGTTTAACGGGGTGTACGATGTCGATGCGGTGAATGCGACTGCATACACGGCTGCCGGTTATGAGTTTGGTATCTACGACTGTGCAGGATGTGTCGGGGTCGTCAATCGGGCGAATCATGAAACGCCCTATACCTATTCGCTATCGCAGAATTACCCCAATCCGTTCAATGCGACGACGACCATCGAGTATTCGATTGCGAAGACCGGAAAAGTTGAAATGAAACTGTATGATGTGAATGGGCGGGAAGCAGCGACGTTGGTGAACTTCCAACAGAATCCTGGTAGCTATCGGGTGAAGTTCGATGGTTCTAAATTGTCGACTGGAACATACTTTGTTCGGTTACAAGCTGGAACGTTTTCCCAGACCAATAAGATTCTATTATTGAAGTAGAAATCGTGCCGTTGTTTGTAGCCGTGGGCTTTAGCTCGCGCTGTAACCAAAAAATAATAATAATAAGCTTACGGTTGTAGCGAACTCTCAATAAAGGATTAAAACCGTGAAACGACGGCACCTTCGCTGTTAGCAACGAGCGCGTCTAACAGATCCATCGATTTAATGTTACTTTAGAAGGGAGTGTTTGCGTCCCGATGAATAGGGTACAGGCAGTTCTCCAGACTTGCATAATTGGAATAGAAAAGTGATGACAGGATGGGAATCCTATAACCACCCCTACACCGTAGGACAGACACTTTTGACTGTCCACCAGTTAGGGCAGCCAAAGGGTCTGTCCTTACAATGTAACGGTAACTTCCGGTTGATTGATAAGAACATCGAGCGTATTGCGGGTTTCCAGTAACAGCTTTTTGAAGGTTGCTTGTTGCGACGCTTCGCCGTGTACCAGCAGGACTTTCCGCAATTTGCCATCCATGCGGGTGATGTAGTTTAATAAATCGTCTTGCCCCGCGTGGCCGGAGAAATTATTCAGGATTTTCACCCTCGCATTTCTGCGATAGATTTCCCCGAAAATTTTTACTTCCGGTTCACGATCCGCCAATTTCCTACCTAAAGTATTCGCCGCCATAAATCCGACGATAAGAACGGTAGTATTCGACCGGGCAATCCGGTTGCGAAGATGGTGGACTATCCGTCCCCCCTTCACACATCCCCGATCCGGCAAGAATGATTAGTGGTCCATCCATGCTATTCAATGCCATCGAGTCTTCAACGGTTTTGGTAAATTTCACCGCTTTCGATCCGAAAGGGTCGCTTGATTCTAACAATTTCCGGAAATCCCGATCCACCAATTCCCGATGCTTCCGAAATACTTCGGTGACGTTTTTTGCTAATGGGGAATCGACGTAAACCGGTAATTGAGGAATTCGTCCCGATTGTACCAACTCCGCCAATACATAGAGCAGTTCCTGCGTCCGTTCCACCGAAAATGCGGGAACCAGCATCGCGCCGCGATTGGCAACGATACGATCAATCTCAATTGCCAATTCTTCGCGGACAAGTTCGATGGGATCGTGTAACCGACCACCGTAGGTGGTTTCAATCATCAGGGTATCCGGAGTCGGCGGTGTTTCGGGATCGTTTAGAATCGGCAAATTATTGCGTCCCAAATCCCCCGAGAAAACAAAGCGGTGCGGGTTTTCGGTATCCCCCCACTCCAACACCACTTGCGCGGAACCAAGGATATGACCAGCATCGAGCAATTTGCAACGAACGCCCGGAACCGGTTCAAACGATTCGTGGTATTGTTGCTTCCGATAACGGGCAACCACTCCGGGAATGTCTTCTGGGGTATACAGCGGACGGTGTTCCGGGAAGCCGCGGCGTCGGTGTTTCTTGTTGATGAATTCGATATCGCGGACTTGCAGAAATGCCGAATCCAACAAGATGAATTCGCTGATTTCCGCCGTTGCCGGGGTAAGATAGATACTGCCCTTAAATCCCTCGGCGAGCAGTCGTGGCAATGCCCCGCAATGGTCGAGGTGAGCATGGGAAAGGATAACCGCATCGATCTTTGCGGCATCGAAACCAAAATGGCGGCTCTTATCGTAACTTTCCTGCCGCTTTCCTTGGAATAACCCGCAATCGAGGAGTATTTGTTTGCCATTCACCGAAAAGACGTGCCGGGAGCCGGTAACTTCACCGGCTGCGCCATAAGATGTGACCGTCGCCATACATTCCTTTCAATCTGACGATGTAGACTTGACTCACCGCCCTAAATCGTTTAGTTTGTCTCATACGGATGAATAGGATGACTCCGCAATGAAACTCTTGCGTCTTGCACTGCTTCTTACTTTGCTTTCGACACCGCTGCTTGCGGCGTCGCTGTCTGACTTTACCATCACTGCGGGTGATGGGCGGGTCGTCGTGCGCTGGGAATCTGCCGATGAAACCGGTTTGATGCGTTATACGTTAGAGCGCTCAGTCGATGGTAGTGCGTTTGCGACCGTTGTAAACATTACCCCGCGCGGCAACCACCAATCCTATCAATACATCGACACCGATTTGTATTCGATGGATCGCAATCCCAGACAACTGGCATATCGGATTAAATTCGTCGACCGCAACGGTGGAACCAGCTACTCCAACACCCGTGAAACCACGATTATCGTCTCTTCGATTCGCCGTACTTGGGGCAGCATCAAAGCAATGTTCCGATAAAGATAGTACGTCACATTATCGAAAAACCGGACTTTCGTCCGGTTTTTTTTATTACTTGGAAACCAATCCATTCCAGAAGGCGCGCAGGGTAAGTTCTAACTCGTCTGGTGTACTGTTATTCTCAATAATCCTTGAAGCCAACTTGCGTTTCGATTCTTCCGACCACTGTGCCGCTGCACGTCGCTTTATCTGCTCATCGGTGTAGCCGCGTTCTTTCATGCGAGCAATCACTATCTCCGGTTTAGCTACGACCAACCACACTTCCTGAAAATCGGTGTTCCTGCCATACTCGAAGATAAGAGCACCATCCAACACAACAACGGGATGGGTTTCCGCTAACTTCGTCAATTTGGATCGGGTGCGTTGCACGAGCCGCGGCGCAACGATTGCATTGAAATCGGAAACAGCAATCGGATCGCCGAACAGGCGATGCGCCAATTCACCGCGATTTAATTTGCCATCGACCGAATACAACCCGTCACCAAACCGCTCCATCAATGCGTGGCGGTACGATGGATCCTGATCTGCCATCGCATGCGCTTCGGCATCAGCATCGACGACTCCCGCGCCAAATTTTGCCAAAAAGCGCGCTACGGTACTTTTTCCTGCACCTATGTTACCGGTGACTCCCAGCCATACTTTACTCATCGAATGATTGCCACCTTTCCCCGCGTTTGCGAAGTTTCTGTATATGCGATGTATAAATATACACCCGCCGCAACCGTTTCGCCGCTTTCATTCTTTCCGTCCCAGTAGGCACCGCCGGAAATCGGGTCAGCTGTGATTTCACGAACCGGAATTCCGGATACAGTAAAGATTGTAATTCGTGTTCCCTTCGGTACTCCGGCAAAAACGATGCGCTCACCGGCTGCCGGTCGTGCCGGATTGGGGTACACGAACACCGACGTCAATTCAGTCGGTTGGTATGAGATTGCCCGGACAGAATTATCGGGATCGATTGCAGTACCGGTTATCGATCGGAGTGGCGAATGCGCCTCAACCTCGTATACAACACCATAATTTCCGACTGGCGTTTGGTGTGAGGGCAATAGCCGCACGGAAACCGAGTCGACGAATTGGATCGATGATATATCTACACCTGGCGATACCGAGAATGCAGCAAGCGTCGCGGTTGCTTGGTCGTATGGTAACGAAAATGACACCAGAATCGCTCCGTTCTCGATCCACGCATTCTGTACAAAAAACACGTGCGCAGGCACCGGGGGAAACTCAAACAATGCAGAATCAGCGCCAGCTAAAGGAGTATTATCCAAATCAAAAATACGCTCGACGGATAACCGATAGGTGCCCGCAGCAGGTCGCGGGATAAACCGCAATACCACTTGTCGCCCTTGCTGACTGGAAAGAATACTCACCGGTGCAATCGAATCATTCAAACGGAAGTTTACTGGACGAATCGATGACGAAGCAATCGGTTCGGTGAATTCGACCCGGACATATTCATCCGAATCGTAATGTACCGCCTGAATCTGTGGCGGACGATTGGGACGAGCTGTCACGACCACTGAGAAGCCGCTTAACGGCGCTGGCAACGCTGGATTATAGGCAGCGACCATATAGCGGTAGAATAGGGTTGTATCGCTGGCGTTGGAATCAATATAAACAGTATCAGTCAGTGTGCGAGATAGTGTATCGAATTGGGCAATGTCATTCTCCGCTCGCAGCAACCAATAGCTCGTAGCGCCTTCGACTGTGCCCCAGGAAACTCGAATTCGATTCGTGTCCAAAGGCTGTGCTACTGCACCAGTGGGAATCAAGGGGTAAGTGCCGGGGTCACCGCCTTGCCATTCGAGAAACCGGAAACCGGCTCCATCGTTGTACGCCAATTCTTTCCTGCCGTTTCGATTAATGTCGGTCAATACAACAGCATTGGAACGCGCAAGGGAATTCCGATACACAATCCGCCAATTGTGGGTGACCGAATCCACTTGCATAACCAGTAAATTGGGGTAAGCGGTAATAAAGACTTCCGGTTGTCCATCGCCGTCAAGATCGCCGGTTTCTATGCCGGAGTCAAATTCGCGCGGACTGAATGCTCCATCAATTACTAAAGAGTCGGTACGTTGGGGACGATTTCCGATCCAATGATACAGGTAGAATACCCATTTGCGGAGGGGGGCTTCATGCTCAGTTGTCAGGGCATCGGCATTTTCACAACCGGCAACAAAGAACGGCGACATTTGTCCCGAAACTGGCTTCGCAATATCGAGATAGTCGGTAGCGTTACCACCTTTGATTAATGTATCCGCCCAGATTCTCACCCAACTACGGTCAGTAACACGACGCCACAGTAAAACATTTCCATCAGAATCGCCCCACAGCGCTTCGATAGTGCCATCTCCGTTGACATCGCCGATTCGAACCCGCGGCTTTCCGAGTAAATTTTCGCCGGGTGTTGTATTCGTCATCCGGTAGACCATTTCCGGTGTATAATTGCCGCTGTTATTCCAGTTCACATTCCATACTTCATACGCTTTTTCCCGGCGCAATATAAAGTTTCCCACCCGGTCAGTCGGGTCGAAATCGTATAGCATCGCACCATAGGATTGGTTTGTATCGGGTGGAATTAAATCATAGAGCGGATATGGCACTGTCGCTGACGATGTGAGAAACCAGGTAATTCCATAAGCGCGAATCATTAATTCCGGTTTACCATCGCCGGTAATATCGGCGGCATCCTGTGCTACTTGTCTGCCATAGGTTACTCGAGAATCAAACTGTGTATTATTGTTTTCGAGTAACCGGAGAGTATCGTAGTCGAATTCATTAGTATATCCCGTAACCAGCAGCTCTTCCCGGTTATCGCGATCCCAATCGTAAAGTTTCGGCAAGAGGTATCCCGCCGGAAGGTTCGCTGGGATTTCTACCAATGGCAACGTTATCGGCGCTGGTGGCAGCGGAGGTATGATTATTGCCATCGAGGTTGTGATGAGACCGCTAAGGTTTTTCGCGATAAATGCAATCGAATCGCCCGGCAAGGCGTTATCGTCAGTCAATAATGTTAACGCATGTTCGTTGTCGATGTATGAGAATTGTTTTGTACGGATCGTCCCGTTTCGAATCCACCGAATATGGCAATCAGATTGATCATCGGTCGACATTTCGACCCGCCATCCCCAGCGGCCATTGATTAGTGCGGGAGTAATTGAGCGCCGAAGAATCAATGGTGGAGTTATGTCGCGACGAATCGCAATCCGGGATTCGTAGGTTCCTCCCGTTGATACATCAGCGGTAAGTCGAATCGTGAAAACTGTGTCACCTGCCGGAAGTGTCACTGTTGCCAGTTTTTCGCGTACCCGTTGTTGCGTCACCGATGCTAACACAACTTGCCACTGCGAAGGGGTTTGACCCACCCCAAGATAGAGCGACCATGATAACAAGCGGGGACCAGCGACAGTGCCGGTAATAGTTACCGTATCGGTATTGACACTGGCTCCGTCGGCTGGGGATAATATTCGTGCGGTTGCCAATTGCGGTAACCCAACAGCCCGCCCGGCATTGAGGATGCCATGACCGGTCTCGATATCCCAACCGGTAGTTCCAATATCGTCGGCTGAGGTACAAAGAATCGTTTGTACTTCGGAAGGGTTTAGCGTTGAATCCACCGATAATATTAAACAAGCTGCGGCGGCAACGTAAGGTGAGGAGAAACTGGTGCCGTTTGTATAATCCCACAAGTGATCGAGTTTCGCGGCGAGGATGTCGACACCGGGGGCAATTAAATCAATTGAACTACCATAAGACGAAAGCGATGCCCGGCGACCGGTTTGATCCGACGCTCCGACCGATATAACCGCTTCGTAACCGGAAGGGAAGTGGGTTGCATTTTGTCCGGTATTTCCCGAAGAAGCAGTCATCAGAACATTGCGGGAGCGGGCATACTCAATGGCATCGCGCAAAACCGGTGCTACCACAACATCACCAAACGACATATTGACGACGTTGGCGCCATTCTCCGCGGCATACAGGATTGCTGCCGCAACATCGTCCTCTTCCAAGTAACCGTTGGCATTTCCGGCGCGAAGCGTCATTAGTTTGATATTGGGGGCTAATCCGATGATGCCGTGCCAATTCGCGGCAGCCAACGCCACTGATGCTACGGCAGTTCCATGCCCCATCTCATCGGATGGATTGTTATCGGGAGTGATGTCGTCACCACCGGTCGGGAATCCTGCGGCATCGGTGAAATCATATCCGATGAAATCATCGATGTATCCGTTCCCATCGTCGTCGAAACCGTTGCTATCGGCGGGGGAAAGCACACCATTGCGGTCAAAGTCTTCCCCGCGATTAAACCAAAGTTGAGAAGCGAGATCAGGGTGATCGAGCTCGGTGCCAGTATCGATAACACCTAACACAATGTTGGCGGTTCCGGTAGTTGTTTGCCAAGCAGTGTTGGCTTGGATTGCCGATAGCGCCCATTGGTTACCCGATAGCGAGTCAGGAGATGGCGCGGCATCGACGATAAACCGCCGCATTTGATACGCTTCGGTGAAATCGCCATTGGCACGAATTGCTGCCAAAACTTCGGATTCACGCTGTGATGAGGTTACAATCTTGTACCACTGCGATAGCGGGGAATTATCGATTGCGGAAGCGGTTGCAAGTGGAGTGACCCGCTCGACACCACTTATTTGGTGTAAGCGGTCGAGCGATGTCGTAGAAGTTGTTTTCACCAACAGAATTTGCGGTACTTCGCGTGGTTCAAGACGAACCGAAGGCAAGGCAAATGCAACCGCAGTGTAAGCAAGGAAAATGCTCCACCATAAACCGGGACGAACCATCGTGACCTCACAAGATAATGAGCTCCTTGGGAGCCTTGTTTAGCGGCTTGGCGCCAGTTGCAGTGAGCAGTACGTCGTCTTCGATTCGTACACCGCCAAAGCCATCGATATAGATACCCGGTTCAATTGTGAATATCATCCCTTCCTGTAATGTATTGGGGTCGAGACTACTTACACGCGGCCAGCTATGGACATCAATGCCCAATCCATGGCCCAGTCCATGGCCAAATTCTTTACCATATCCGGCGGCGGTGATTAAGTCGCGGGCGACTGCATCCAATTCGGCAGTCTTCATTCCGGGTCGAGCCGCTTTAATTGCAGCACTGTTAGCATGCCAAACGATGTCGTAAATCTCGCGTTGTTTGGCGTTCACTTTTCCCACGGCTACCGTCCGCGTAAGATCGGAAGCATATCCATGATAATAACAACCAAAATCGACAGTAACCAACTCGCCCCGCTTGATTTTCTTCTCGGAGGCTCTACCATGCGGCAAAGCGCCCCGCCAACCGCTGGCGACGATTGGTTCAAAACTGTCACCATCGGCGCCGTACTTGCGATGTCGGTAGCTGATTTCCAGTGCGATATCAAGTTCACGGACACCCGGTTTAATCAAAGATAGAATGTCATTAAAGACTTTATCAGTAATAGCGACCGCTTTCTTGTGGAGTGCGATTTCTTCTTCGTCTTTCACCGCCATCAGTTTGTCGACGACATCGGATGTTGCGATTATTTCGGTTTTCTCCCAGACCTTCTTCGCGTCGTGCATCTGATTGATTGTGAAGTATGCGCCTTCGACAAGTAGTTTTGCACCGGCATTCATCCCCTTGCGAGATGTAAACTCTGCCCAAGCCGATTTCTTATAAATGATGACTTCCGCGCCTTGCACTTGTTCCTTGGCTTGCGTTTGATACCGGAAATCGGACAAAAACCACGCCTTCTTCGGCGTGACCAACAAGATTCCCGCCGAACCGCTGAACCCGCAAAGCCAGCGAATGTTTGACAACCGCGTCACGAGCATTGCTGTGCCGCCCTCTTTCACGATTTGCTTTTGTAGCGCGTTAATCCGTTTCGTCATTTCGTCTCCGTTCAGGTTGCGCATTTGCCAATGCTTCCAATTCAATAATACGATTCTGCCAATCGGCTCGCTCCGCGTGTAATGTGATTAGTTCGCGGTACACTTCGATAGCCCGGACATATTCTCCTTGCTGGGCATACAATTCGGCAATCGTCTTGGTTACCATCGGTCGGGCGCGTTTTCGTTGCGGATGACGCGGACGTTCACTTAATGGTTCCGGCTCGACTGCTGGCAGTTCTTTCAACAACTCTTCATCAATCGCCTGCGGCGCAGTTTGCGGCGCTTCAATGATTGCCGATAAAACATCGGGTACAATCGCCGATTCGTTAGCAACCTCTTCCTCAAACTCCGCGACTGTTACCGGCGCTTCCTCATGCTTTTCGATAACTGGTTCCGGTCCAACGTCGAAGCTTTCGATTGGTTCGATAACCGCCGGTTCAACTTCTATCGTGATTTCCGGAGAAGGTGCGACCGCAACCGGTTCGATGGGCGCAACAATAGCAGGTGCAGATATCGGATTGCGGTCAATGTCAATCGCTTGCGCTAAGATTGCTTTTTGCCAAGCTTCGGCGTTGTTCATCACATCGATGACATTTTCATTTTTCGATAGTGCTTCAGCGGCTGCACACAGAATGTAGCCATCGGATAACGATGGAAGGGACGAAGCAGCTTCAATCGGGTGGGTACGCCGGATGTGATTGGAAACGGCGATAGTTAGTTTTCGTTCGATGGTGCGATCGAACGGATCGATACGATATAAATCAAGCCAAACCGGAATTGCATTGCTCGCATCGCCACTACTTTCCAGTAAGCTGGCAAGCAGCTCTTTGCCATGGCGGTCGGAACCGGAACGCTCGAGGATTGCCGTAACCAATCGCAAAGCATCGTGTTCCCGTTTCTGCTGCAGAAGGCAACGTGACAAGATCCATTGTCCGGGAAGATACTCCGGGTGGGCATTTACCCCTTTGAGGCAATACTGGAATGCCGGGCGAACTTGGTGCAGCGCGAGGAATTGTTCAGCGATCCGGGCAAACAGCAAAGGATTTTGCTCCATTTGCTTTTGCCGCCGCTTCAATACTTTTCGATCAACGCTATTCACTCTGTTCCTTCAACCGTTGCATCCGTAAAGCCGCCACTATCCAGTTTCCCCGCGCCGTCAACCACCCTTGCTCCGCCTGTAGCCGGTCTTGTTGCGCTTCCAGTAATTCGCGGGAGGAGATGCTGCCGGTCGCAAACCGGGCGTCGGTCATCTCCGCGCGTAATTTGGAAAGTTGCAATAACTTCCCGGCAGTTACAAGCTGCTCCCGCGCATCGGAAAGTTTTCGCTCGGCGTCGCGCACCGTTCGTTCGGTCTCCCGTACCGCTTCGGCAAAAGAAGCTTCAGCCTCACGGAGGTTTAATTTCCGGCGCTCCCGGCGGACTGCCCATTCGTTTTTTTGCAACAGCGTCCACGTGATGCCGAGCGCGCCACCGCGCGATTCCGATAGATTGTCGCGTGCGCTGGCGCGATTGTCGGCGCGGCCATCCCACGTTTGAAAAACTCGCGCTTCGGCTTGAATCGGGAGCGGAAAAATTTCGGCATTCGCGGTCCGTTTCACTTGCTCGTAATTCAACCGCGCGATTTTGGCTTCGGGAAGTTTTGTGGGATCGATTGTTACGGAATAGGTAGAATCGAATTCCGGTAACATGGGATTTACTGCCAATTCGATTTCGGTGGTGGGGGGTAACCCGATCCGTTCAAGAAACTGGTCGCGGGTGGAAAGATAGGTACGCTCATTGGCGGCGCGGGCTTGAAACCGCTGTAACGCCGATAATTCGATGGTTAATAAATCGGTTTGGGGAATTAAGCCCGCATTGAATTTCCGGCGCGCGAGTGTCAACGAGGAGTCGGCTAAATCGGCGTCAAGTTTCGATAGTTTTTGTTGGCCGTCGGCATTGAGCAGGGCGATAAAGTCGCTGAGTAACGATAGCTCAAAGTTCCGCTCTTTGACCTGCTTCTGTTCAAGTAATTCCCGGCGTCTCGCTTCGGCATTGCGGTAACTACGTCCCATGGGATCGCCGGCGAGAAAATTCCAACGGACATCGGTGGAATAAGAAACGCCAAACTCTTCGGTCGTAGGGTCGCCGCCATAGGAATATTTCCGGCGGTATTCATTACCGGAAGCGTTTACTTTCAGTCCGAGTGGCAGCTCTTGCGATACCGCTACCCCGAAACTGGTTGTGCGATTGCGGTCACGCACCCATTGGTAGAGGTAGCTCGAATCGGTGCCGTTGTAAAACAATTCTTCCCGCAGCGATTCGGTTTGTTGCGGTAAATCGGAATTGGCGACCACCACCGGCCAGTAGCTGCGCCGTTCCAGCGTGGTGGACAACATCCCGATGCGATGTTCGCGTTCGATCCGTTGCGCTTCCACCCCCTTCGTGCGGGCGAGTTCCTGCACCACCTGCCAATCGAGGGTCACCGCCGAGGCGGTGAGAATGGTGGAAAACAGCAGTGCAAGCGATAACAGTACGGTTCTTCTCATGTTCGTAATGTAGTGAATTTCTCTTCGGTAAGAGTATCGCTTGCCCCGGTTTGGTTACTTCAACAGGAGTAGTTTTTGTGTTTGGGTATATTTTCCGGCTTGGAGACGGCAAAAGTAGGTGCCCGCCGCAACATTAGCGGCATCCCATTGGACGGAATAGCGTCCCGCATTCTGGTGAAAATCGAGTAGCGTTGTTACTTCCTTCCCGGTAACATCGAATATTGTCAGTTTGACGGGCGATGTCTCGGATTACAATTTTTTTTGAAGTCGATTAAAGTGTGTCTATATCTCTACCTTGTTCAAAAACATTGCATGCACCTTTCGAGAAGTAGAGTGTCCAGTTTGTTCGCTTACTCATGATTACACTGATCATCGTCTCCTTTGAATCATCAAAACTTTTTAGATATTTGATCAGACTAACGATATTATTATCATCATCGCGACCAGAATACATTATGGCTTCAATCTTCAAAACCTCATCCTCACTCAAATTGTCGAGGTACTCATATATTTTTGCTTCTATTTCTCGTCTTGAAAACAAGTAATCATTGCTTGTTTGGGATCCAACATCAAGTCCTTCATTCAAATCTATTCCAACTTCTCGAGCTATTCCCTCATCCTCTGCATCCAAGAGGAATGAAGCTCTCATCAAATAAAACAGGTGTTTAGACAAAGGCATGGCTTCACCTTCAATTTGTTTGTGTTTTACAACAGGGTCCTACTTCCCCATCAACTTTTGTAACCGTTCTTCATACAGCACTCTGCGAGCGGTGTCGAGGGTCGCCAACTGCTGCAGATAATCGGTCCGGCGCATGCGTTCCGCGGCATTGGCAAGCAACACCGCCTGTGTCGAAAAGAATTGTTCCCGGTCGTCGCTCTTGATTTTCGGGAGTAGGATAAACGTCGAATCGACAAACGTCTTCGCTTCCCGCGGATTGTTCGCAGTGAGGTATTCGCCGGTGAAAGCATAGTAGTAGAATTGGCGATACAGCCGGTTGCTATTCGACATCAGATGTTGCAGCACTTCGCTCCGCTCCGGCCAGCCGCTGACATAGCGGGTATCGAATTTTCCTAAATCGCAGACGCCCCGCGCCCGCGAATACCAGATATCCCCGCCATACAAATCCCACTTGTCGTATTCAGCGGCAAGAATCAGCATCGTGTAAAATTCGAGATTGGAGAGCAATGGTTGAAAAGAGGGAGAGGAGGTTCGTTGGATCATATTCCAATCGGGCATATTGAAGATCCAACGCTTGTCGCTAAACTGGGTCTCCGCGCCGTTTGATGCGATAATGTAGCTGCGGTACGTGCGCTCCGGCGGCTTCTCAATCACTTGATCGATAAAGATGCCGATACTCACCGGTACGACATAATCGAAGGGGTCGTCGTGCCAAGCCGGGACGCTTAGATAGTTGGTAAGCGTCCTCACCGCTGGATCCCACAACGGTTTTACGTCGTCCGGTACTTTATCGAGATTGATTGTGATGCGCGGTTCCACTCGTTGCGCAAAGACTACGGACGTAAGGAGCGCCAACAGGAGTGTAGCGAAAAAATGATTCCGCGAAGCGGTAACGTTGCATTGTGTTTTCATCAAACGATAACTTACGGCGAATGTCCGGCATCATCAAGTGAATCGACTCTGCTTTGTAATGTTTTTCTTCATCACTTCCCAATGCTTCGCTGCTTGGGAATGGCACGACCGCTCCGCCCGTGAATGGGCGACCCATTTACCCCAATTACTCACCGAATCAACTGATACAAGCGGTTGGAAATTCCTTGCTTCCGTGGTACATCCGTTTGGAGTACCGGAGATTTCCGCCGGGCATTTGCGGGGAACCTACTGGCAAAACCGCTGGTTGCTCGATGGTCAACTCTATCAATTAGGTACCGACGGCTATCGCGAAACTGCCATTGGCGTTAAGGGTGGCATTCGGCGCGACCGCTATTGGCTCGCTGGCGGAGTGCGGATCGGTTGGGTCGATGTACCGCCGAAACCGGTGCGCGTTGTTGAAGCGCTATTGCTCGACGCTGGTTATCGCTATCGCATGGCAACATTTTTCGGAACGGTCGAGTTGCCATTGCAAACCTCGGAAAACTCACCCATTGCATTTCCGATGCGCAGTTCCGTCGTGACATTTTTGCAACCATTAGAACATTGGCGCATCGGCGCAGCCTATTCGTTGTACAAAACCGAACATGAATTCGGAATTGGAGGAGAATGGACCCCATTCCCGGAATTCTCGTTACGAATCGGAACCGATCCCGACCGTGGTTGGGGCGCTGGCGTGGCGTTGCGGCTGCGAGGATTCTCACTCTCCTTTGCATCGTTTTCGGTCGAACCGGCGGGGTGGTCTTCGCTCTGGTCGGCGGAAGTCTCATCGTACACGCCGAAACCGGGTTTCCGCTATCCGGTGACACCGCCATAACGCAAGAGGATTGGTACTCCGAACTGGACGCCGGCAGCTATGGCGAACGTTGGCGGTACTTATGGTCGCCGCTGATCCGCCGGAATGGTGTCGAGACGCGATGGCGGTATCGCATTGCCAAAGGGAGTATTACCCGCGACTACATCCTCCGCAGCCGTTATCACAGTGAGAAATGGGAAGTTGGCGTAGGGATAGAAAGCGATTCCCGACCGGACGAAAAACAGATCGCCGGGTTTCTGGCGTTACGGGAAGAGCCGTATCGCATTTGGTTGGGCGATATTCGTCCCGGATTACCGGGGGGATTACTGCTTTCGGATCGTACCCGAATCGTCTGGTCAAACCGGGAACATGCACCAATAACGGGAAGTATCGATCCCGCTGGAGATTTGTTCGGTGGAGCGTTACAATCGCAATACCGGATGTTACAGTTTTCAATCGGCGGCGGCGAAGAGCGACGAAAACTCGAACCGACGCGCTTGTACTGGGGTTCCCTCGGCTGGAGCGACGATACACGGTGGCAATTCGACGGTTCCGGTTTATTCTCGGCAGCCAACCGCTCCTCGAATCCAATGGATAGCGTTGGCTACTCGCTCCATTCGCGATGGTACACACCAACCGAAGTAGCGGAAGCAACGGCGGTGTGGGGTGAACACGGAAGTGCCTATGCCTTGTCCGCACTGTCGCGCGGGTTTGGAACGGTTCGGGCGGAATGGTTTGGACGACAAGGCGCACCACCAGTCGAGCGCGCAGAAATGCGCTATCGCAATATCGAACAAGGTGTATGGCTCGAGCAGCGGTGGGAACGCGACTGGGAGTACCGTACTGCGGTTGAATTCACCCAATCGTTAACACGGGAAAAAACCGGAAAAGCCTTCTTCGGAGTTGTTTCTCCGGTTCTTAGGAATGGACAGTGGAGCGGGTACATCTCTGCGAGGAGGAGCAGTAAACTCGGTTCACTGGTATTTCACCGGATGGGTTTGGGGGATAGTTGGGGAACCGGCGGAAAAATCGCGTATAATACAGGATTGCTAAAACCGGGTTGGTCGGGTTCCGTAGGCGGATATGGTGTTCGTCGGATTTCCGACCGGTTTCGCTTAACGCTTTGGGCAACGGTAGTGTACATGGATCAATCGGCAAATACACAGACCTTCTCTCCGGTTTTACCTACTGTTTCGCTTTCCGGGCAGCCAACAATATCGGTACCGGGCGGGTATTGTGGTACCGCGATGCAATGGAATGCCGGGCGTTGGCAAATCCAAGGGGAAGCGTGGGGCAATGTGTTTTCCGATAACCGGAGCGACCGGGAAACCTACGAATTTCGTTTGCTGGCAGGATACGATCTCGAATGAGCGATAGTAAATTCGATACTAATGTTACCGTACCGTTGCGGCACGTCCGCTGTCCGGTGTGCGATACTGCGCAAATCGCCGAAGGGGACGATTACCTTGCAACGTTGCGGTGCGGCGCCTGTCAATGCTCTTTTCGTTATCTCGATGGCTATTTGTGGTATTTTCATCAACGACCGGAAAGCTTTGTTACATCCGATTATGTTTTACCGTTGGTTCCGGGTTTCACGGTCGGTGGCGAGTTGCTGGTAGAACCGAATGAGATTTATCAGATTCAATTTACCAGTCTCTTCGGAAAACCGCCGGAAGTATTGTTTCTGACTGGTTCCGGCGGCGGGATTCCCGATTTATTGCGTGACAATCTGTATATCTCGGCTTTTTCGGTGAAACCACAGGAATTTCTCATTTTGACACGCATTTTCGACCGCACCCGTCCAGCGAAAAGCCAATTGGTACGATGGATGGCAATCGGTGAATTGAAAATCGACCGGGAAAAACCACTCTGGCTGATCTATCTCGATAACGCCGTGGAACTAATCCGAAAAGACGAACTACGGGCAGCGGTGGTCATTCTCTTAATCGCGTTAGACTTTTTCTATGACGAACAATTGAGCGAAATGGGGATTACCTACGAAGAAGTCCGTGCCCGGGGACGACGTCCGGGGATGAATGAGAAGAAAGCAAAACTGCAATTACTGCAAGAGCAGTTAGGCGAGTTTCCCCTCAGTTTACAAGAACGACTGCGAGATGTTACCGATTATCGAAATCGCATTGTTCATCCAATAGTGCGGCGGTCGGAAGTGCTGGAAGTGCCGCCGAACGATGCTTTTGTAACGATTCTGTCGACAGTACAAACCGTATTGTCCCGACGATACCGTAAAGGAGCGATCCATGAAAAAGTATAATGTAGTCGGCATCGGCGTCCCGGTTACCGATATCTTTCTGGTCAATCCCGATGTTGCCCATTTCACGTTGGAAGCTGGCGATCTACGTAAGTCGTACATCGGCTTGGAAACGGGATCGAAATCCCCCTCACGTATCCAAAATTTCACCGGCGGATCATCTGCCAATTCACTTGCAGCACTGGCGAAACTGGGTGGATTGAATCTGGGTTATGTCTGCGTTGTCGGAACCGATCAATATTCAAATATTCTAATCGACGATTTGCAGGCGCGTGGAATCGATGTCTCCGGCGTCGTCCGCAAACACGGTTATTTGCCCGGTGTATCGATGATTATGACCGCACCCGGCGGGTCGCGCGACCGCGCCATCTCTGTCGATCATGGTACTGGCGAACACCTGACAAAACGCGATTTGAATTGGGCACGGGATATTATTGCCGGTGCCGAGTGGGTCGACGTTACATCACTGCCGGCGACCTCGATTCCCCATGTCCGGGAGTTCCTTAATGAATTGCGGAGTGGGCCTGATCCGATTAAGATATTCCTCGCGCCGTCGTCGTCGATGTTACACCGTAACCTCGAATTGGTTCGTCAATGGGTAACCGAGGTCGATGCACTTGCGATGAACGATGAAGAGCTGGAATTACTGGCAGGTACCTTGAAACTCGAGAATGCCTTTGCATGGCTCTCCGACAATCATTGTCCGCCGGCGTATGTTACCCGCGGTAGTCAAGGCATCATGTACATCGCAGGAGAAACGGTAACTACGATTCCCGCCGTGCCGCTTCCCCGCGAAGCGATAGTGAATACAACGGGAGCAGGCGATACTGCAGCAGCAATGTTCTTATTGGGATTATTGGAGAAGCTCGAACCGGTACAAACATTACAACGGGCTGCCATCGCCGGAGCAATCAAAATTTGCTCTCCAGACTTAGGCGCAAAAAATGGATTACCGACCCGCGACCAATTAACCACTGAACTGAAAAAGTATGAAACCGAATTGGAACCACGCATTTTCCAATGGCGCAAGTAGGAACCGTCGAATGCGAACAACGATAATCCTTCTTCTCCTATTAGGATTGGCAGCGTCAGGTTTTGCCGAATCGACGATGGATGTGTCGCGAGCAGGCAATACATTTATGATACCGCTGCGTGTAAAAGGAAATGTCACGCAAGTCGATATCGCTTCGCTGGCGGCGGCTCTGGAAATCGAAACGAGTACAGATTCCAATGGGGCGTGGTTCACAGTAAAGACGCCGCAAGTCATGCGACTCCGGGTTGGTAACCCTTGGGTCGGTTATGGCGCAACGGTTTTGCAACTTCCGTTGCCGGTGGAACGGTCAGGTAACAATTACTGGACGCCGCTGCAATGGACGATTACCCGGTTAACGGAAGATGGGGTTGAAGAAGCGATTTACGATTCCCCCGCGAAAACACTTACCGTGCGGCCGGGAAAAGCGATTTGGAAGGGCATTGCTTTTGAAAAGCAAGGGAACGATTCGTTACATCTTACATTACTGTTACCTGCGGGACCGCGCATTACTACGTTCCGGAACGATACTTCGGTGACGTTTTCAGTTTACGGAGCAAAAATCCTCGAAGGAAAATTCGCTCTTAACATCGATACCAGTTTGGTAAAGAAAGTGAACAAGGATTTGAAGGCAAGCCCGGCACGGGTAACTGTTATCACGAAGCGTTCGCTTGCCGGTTACGATTCGCTTGATTCGCGGGAATTCCGAATTCGGGTGCAACCGGATGACGCTACTTTACTGGCTGCGGAACAAGAGAAACTGAAATCGCAACTGGCGGAGATGAAACGCAAGTGGGCAATCGATTGCGTGGTAATCGATGCCGGACATGGCGGGAAGGATCCCGGCGCCCGGGGACGCGGTTTACAGGAAAAGGACTTAACGCTCGATATCGCATTGCGACTGGCAAGTGAATTGCGGAAAGTGCCGGGACTTAAAGTTGTACTGACTCGCGATAAGGATGTATTTGTTACCTTGCAAGACCGCGGCAAGATAGCAAACAAAGCTGGTGGGAAGCTGTTCGTATCGATTCATATCAATGCGGCGCGCTCATCGAAAGCCTACGGTATTGAAACGTACTTTCTTTCACCCGCTCGTACGGAACGCGCAGTGAAAGTATCCGAGTTTGAAAACTCGGTTGTGCAACTGGAAGATGACAACGAATCGTATAAACAGTTAACCGACGAAAAGCATATTCTGGTTTCGATGGCGCAATCGCAATTTCTCTTGGAATCGCAGGTGTTAGCCGAAGCAGTGCATAAAGAAGCGATCAAGCGTACCGGATTAAACGACCGCGGTGTCGATCAAGCGGGCTTTTATGTGTTAATCGGTGCCAGTATGCCCGCCATTCTGTTTGAATGTGCGTTTCTAACGAATAGCAGCGATGCGAGAAAACTACGCTCTTCCGAAGGGCGACAGAAATTCGCCGATGCGTTATACGCCGGCATCATGAAGTTCCGCGAACAAGCTGAACAGGGAATCGGCGTGAAAAACGGAAAACCCGAACGCAGGTCACAATGAGAATTCTATTAACGAACGACGATAGTATCCATGCAGCGGGCATCCATGCCCTCTGGAAAGAAGCGGTGAAATACGGCGAAGTCTTCGTTGTCGCTCCCGCTCGCGAAATGTCGGCGATTGGCCACGCGATTACAATCAGCGATTCGCTCCGGATCGAACCCTACGATCGCGAAGGAATGAAGGGGTGGGCAGTTACAGGAACACCTGCCGACTGCGTCAAAATGGCGCTGAAAGAAATCATGCCGGAGAAACCGGATGTCGTGATTTCCGGTGTCAACCAAGGGAGTAATACCGGATTGAACGTTATTTACTCCGGTACCGTATCCGGTGCATCCGAAGCATCGATCTGCGGTTGTTCCGCATTAGCGGTTTCTCTCGATAGTTACACCTCGAAAGATTTTTCCGTAGCAGCGCAATTCGCGCTGAGAGTCGCTCAGCATATTGCTGCGAATCCCCTGCCGATTTATACGCTGTTAAACGTAAATGTTCCCCCGCTTCCCGCCAGCCAAATCAAAGGGGTGAAAACAGCTCGGCAAGGGCGGATGAGGTACGACGAAGTATTCGACCGCCGGGAAGATCCCCGCGGCAGGGTTTACTATTGGATGGGTGCTGAACGGCTTCTAATCGAAGAGCCGGACGATGTCGATGAGACGATTGTCGCCAACGGTTACATTTCGGTCACACCACTTCAGCTTGACCTCACCGATTACAAGGTGTTACCGGAAATTGAAAAGTGGCATTTGACGATGGATGGCATTCGATGAGCGGACATTCGCAAACGCACGAATCGGTGGTGCATCCCCGCGAACGGATTCTGGTACTCGATTTCGGTTCGCAATATTCACAATTGATTGCCCGGCGCATTCGTGAGCTTGGTGTGTACTCCGAAATCGTTCGACACGACCACACCCGCGCTGAATTGGAAGCGCATGAACCAATTGGCTTAATCTTCTCCGGCGGACCGGCGTCGGTATACGATGAAGGGGCGCCAACCCTGCATCAAAGTGTATTGCAGTGGGATATCCCGATGCTCGGGATTTGTTACGGGTTACAGACGCTTGCCCATTTGAGCGGCGGGAAAGTGGAACCGGGCGACCACCGCGAATACGGCAGGGCAACGGTAAAACAAAGCGATTCTTCTGAATTGTTGCAGGGCTTACCGGACGAATTCGAGGTATGGATGAGTCATGGCGACCGTATCCTTGAGTTACCCTATGGATATCACAGTACCGGCAGCTCTAGTGGCGCACCGGTATGCGTGATCGAATCAGAAGCCACAAAACGGTATGGTGTACAATTTCATCCCGAAGTCACCCACACCCCACAAGGAAAACAACTACTGTCGAACTTCCTCTACCGGATCTGCGGCGCAAAGGGGGGGTGGGATGCGCAAACCTTCATCGATGCGGCTACCCAATCGATTCACGACCGGGTCGCCGATAAGAAAGTACTACTCGGTTTATCGGGCGGCGTCGATTCATCGGTAACTGCGGCGTTGTTGGGAAAGTGTATCGGCGATAAATTAATCCCCATTTTTGTCGATAACGGTCTCTTGCGGAAGAACGAAGGGGATCAAGTCGAAGCCGCATTTGCGAAACTTGGACTACATATTCATCGGGTGAACGCCCAGCACGAGTTTTTATCACAATTGGATGGCGTTTCCGATCCCGAGCAAAAACGTAAAATCATTGGACGCGTCTTTATTGAAGTCTTTACTGAAGCGGCAAAGCGATTCGACGGCATCGGCTTTCTCGCGCAAGGGACCTTGTATCCCGATGTAATCGAAAGCTCTCCAGTTCGCGGGCCTTCGGCAACGATAAAATCGCATCACAATGTCGGCGGACTACCCGAATTACTGCCATTTCCTTTGCTCGAACCGTTACGCGAATTGTTCAAGGATGAAGTGCGTAAGGTAGGACGAACGCTGGGATTACCGCCGCACATCGTCGACCGTCACCCGTTCCCGGGACCCGGTTTGGCAGTTCGCCATTTAGGCGCTGTTACTGAATCCGGATTAGAAATCTTGAGGGAATCCGATGCGATTTTCATTGAAGAATTAGTTAATGCAGATTTGTACGGCAAAGTGGCGCAATCGTTTACCGTTTTACTGCCGGTGCGTTCGGTCGGCGTGCAAGGGGACTTCCGCACCTACGAGAAAACGGTAGTGGTGCGCAGTGTCAATACCGATGATTTTATGACGGCTGATTTTTCACGGTTGCCGTGGGAGTTCCTCGCCCACGTTGCAACACGTATCGCAAATGAAGTTAAAGGAGTTAATCGCGTGGTGTATGATATCACTTCAAAACCGCCAGCAACGGTGGAGTGGGAATGACCATTACGAAAAATTCGTACACTCGTGGTGAAATCGCGGTTTTACTTTTATTAGCGGTGTTCATTGCGGCGGCTTTGCTCTATCTCGGGGTGCAGTATTACGAGCAGCGGCAAGGCAGAGTCGGTGAACCGCTCTCGCAATTTACCTACGGGCAATCGTTTGCGTTAGGTGTTGTGGAAGGGGTCACTGAGTTCTTACCGGTATCGTCGACCGGACACCTTGAATTGGTTTCATACTTTCTGGATATGCAAACGCCGGAAGCAAAACGTGCTGTCAATGCTTTCAATATCGTGATACAAGGCGCGGCATTGCTCGCAATCGTTGGATTGTACCGAAAAAGAGTCGGTGAGATGATTTACGGTTTGTTCAACCGCAACGATTCCGGTCGCAAATTGTTGATCAATCTGTTCGTCAGTTTTTTTCCGGCAGCGGCGGTTGGTTTACTCTTTGATGATATGATCGAGTCGTATTTGTTTAATCCGGCTGCGATTGCCGGTGCGCTGGTGGTGGGCGGCGTCTTGATGATTTGGCTCGAACGCCGGCAACGCAAAACGAACGGCACGGGAGGTCTGGAAATCGATGCGATGACTTGGCGGATGGCGCTGATTGTTGGAATCGCACAAATTTTTTCGATGTGGCCCGGTACATCACGCTCGATGGCAACCATCTTAGGCGCGATGATTGCGGGACTATCGTTACCGGCAGCGGCGGAGTATTCCTTCTTGCTCGCATTACCGACACTGGGTGCGGCTTCACTTTATAAATTAGCCAAGGAAGCGTCGGCAATTTTCGATTTTGCCAGTCCCGGTGTTTTTACGGTGGGAATGGTAGTTAGCGCTGTAGTTGCCGCTCTCGCCGTTAAAGGTTTCATTCAGTTTCTTGCCCGCGGCGGATTAGCGCCGTTCGGTTACTACCGAATTATCTTAGGAGTCGCCGTATTGTGGCTCATTTCCTGACACGATCATTCTTATTGTTACTTTTCATCGCTGGTATACTGGGCGATACGGTTTCCTCTGCACAACCGATTTTTCAGGGCGATCTTCGTCCATACGAAATGCAGACCAGCGTCAATGGAACCACCGATTCGATTCGGATGATTTCACTACATGGCGATTGGCAGCTCAAAGACCAAGCCGAGACGATTGTGCGGGTTCCGTTTTGCTATGATGGCGACCAGCCGATTGAAGCAATGCGCCGGTTTACGGTCCCTTCAAAACTGGCAAACTACCAATTTCGCTTGATTTTGCAAGGGGTGGGACAAGATGCTTCGATTTCACTAAATGGTGAGTTTCTCGCCCTGGCGCGCGGTTTGGATGCAATGGTCGTCGATGTACCGCCCAACCAAATTCACTTCGATAGTGAGAATATCATCTCCGTAGAGATGTCGCCCGACGTGACAAATCCGCTCGATTTTCCGGTCGCTGCCGGCTTCTATTCACCCAAGCGTTACTCAGGCATTTACCGCGATATCTACTTGCTTGCGCTTCCCCAGCGCCGGATTGAGAGCATCCGAGTGAAGGCGGAAGCAGCTTCCAGCGGTGGTAAGCTGTCGTTCGATTATGTCGTGCGCGACGCGAAACCACTCCCCTCGTATGCCGTGCAGTCCGGCACTGCAACTACACTGCAAATCCGGTGGTCACTGCAATCGTTAAACGGCAATGAAATCCTCACCACTCAACAAACGGAAATCGAGTTGCCGCCGCGTTCGATTTCGCAGGGTACAATTCATTATACGGTTCCAACGGCGCTTTCCTGGTCACCGGTGCAACCGAACCTCTACCGATTGTATGTCCGGTTGTATGACCAAGAAACGCTGCTGCACGAAGTACTCGAGCTTGTTGGCTTTCGCGACCTCACTATCCGTAACGATAACTTTTATACCCGTGCCGGCATTCCCCAGCGATTGTATTGCGCCACCTATGTCGAAGAATATTCTGAAACAGGATGGGCGGCGACCGCTTTCCAATTGGAACGCGATGTATTTGCCGCGAAGTCGTTGGGACTCAATGCATTGCGAGTGATCGGAAAATCACCCCATCCCTACTTAATGAAACTTGCCGACCGCTATGGATTGTGGATTTTAGCAGAATCACCGGTTACAATTCCTCCAGTCGGATTACTCAAGCGGGACGAGTTTCGTCAATACATCACCTCCAGTTTACGGCAAGTTGCCCAGCTTTCTGGAAATCACCCATCGCTATTGGCGGTAGGTCCCGGCTTTGGCTTCCCCACGGCAAACATTGAACCCGAACTGACCGAACTGTTTCAATCGATTCGCAGTGAAACCAAACTCTGGACCTATTTATCAACCCCGCAGTTAACAAGTAGTCCCATTGCAGATTTTCAGATTTTTGAACGATTACCGGGTCTCTCGTTTGAGAAGTTTGAAACGAATCCAACGATGGGACCACTGCTGTTCGGTTCGGTGGGAATATTGATCGATCCGCTCACTGCCCGCGGTTCGGAACCGACCGCAGAAATCCGCCAATCGCAATCGATTATTCGGACGCTGGAACAGGAAAATGTCAAAGCAAGTTCCGGGTTTGTCCTGAGCGGATTATGCGATTATCAAACCGAGTTTCCGTTATTGAACCGCTCACCGAGCCCGATTCCAAACGCACTACCCGTGGGCGTCATCACTTTTCAACGGAATGAACGTTCGGGATATGTGACATTACGCGATTACTTGAATGGAATCTCGGTAAAATCCGCTCCTACTTCCCCGCCGGGTCAAACCAGCTCAGCACAATACATAATCGCTGGACTAATCATCTTTACTTTGTTTGGTTTATCGGTCGGACAAAATAAAGTTCTACGCATTCATATCACACGCAGTTTATTGCATCCGGCAGGCTTCTTTCAAGACATCCGGGAAGGCAGATTCTTTCAATTTGGCGAAACAACTTTATTAGGAATCATGATCTCGGCAATTGGCGCGACGTTAGGCGCAGCGACGATTCACGGATTACGGCACGATTATTCGTTCGATCTATTACTTACGACACTCACAACGAAACCGTTTATCAAGGTTTGGTTGAACCGGATTATTTGGGATTCCACCAGCTCGATTGGATTACTGTTTCTCGTAATCGTAGTAGTCGGATTTATCGCAGCGGCACTACTCGCGGCGGTGTCGCTGTTTACCCGGCAACGGATGAGTATTCTGAAAGCAATTTCCTACATAACATGGGGCTTTTCAAACCATCTGTTGTTATTGCCGCTTACACTGTTTTTGGTCGGTTCGCTGATTGAGAAAACAATCAGTACCAGTTGGATTCTTGTTTGTCTGTTATTTGTTTTGTGGAGCGTGTATCGCTGTGCGACTGCGATTGTCATCGCATTTCGTAATACCGCCCGGATTGCAACGGTACTTTTTCTCGTTTTGCTTACCGGCATCGGTTATGGATTATGGTATTGGTTACTTAAAGTGAAGATGATTGGATTGTTCTGGTCGTCGTTTCGAGCTGCCGGTTGGCTATAATTGAGGGTGTTTATGAATCCGAAAAAAGTAATCGGTGAGTCGCTTACATTCGATGACGTATTGTTAGTTCCGGCAAAATCTGATATCTTACCACGCGATGTCGATATCAGCACTCGGCTGACGCGCAACATCACGCTCAATATTCCGTTGGTGTCAGCTGCAATGGACACTGTGACAACCGCGAATTTGGCAATCGCGCTCGCTCGTGAAGGTGGCATCGGTATCATCCATAAAAATATGTCGCCGGAAGATCAAGCCGCCGAAGTTGATCGGGTGAAGCGTTCCGAATCTGCCGTAGTACGCAAACCGATCACATTGACACCGGAAAAGACGGTCGCTGAAGCATTGGATATGATGAGGAGGTCCGGGGTATCCGGTTTCCCAGTCGTCGATCGCGGGGTACTGGTCGGTATGCTCACCAATCGCGATGTCCGGTTTGAGACCCGCATGAATGTGCTGGTCAAAGAGGTGATGACCAAGAAATTGGTTACTGGTAGACCGGGTATGTCGTTGGATGAGGCAGTCGAAGTATTGCAGAACCATCGCGTCGAAAAACTTCCGTTAGTCGACGATACGGGAAAACTGGTCGGATTGATTACCGTAAAAGACATTCTCCGGCGCCGGCAGTTTCCGATTGCCTGTAAAGATAGCGCAGGTCGATTGCGGGTAGGCGCGGCAGTCGGCGTTAGCAGCGATACGGTGGAACGGGTTCGACATTTAATCGAAGCAGGATGCGATGTGATTGTCGTCGATTCCGCGCACGGACACAGTATCGGTGTGTTAAAAACCGTGGAGAATTTACGACACCTGTTCTCCGATATCGATTTAATCGCGGGGAATGTTGTCACCAAAGAAGCAACTGCAGACTTGATAGCCGCCGGGGTCGATGCGGTGAAAGTCGGAGTGGGTCCCGGTTCGATTTGCACGACGCGCGTCGTTGCCGGCGTTGGTGCCGCGCAAGTAACAGCGATTATGCATTGCGCAGAAGAGGCGGCGAAACAGAATGTACCCATTATCGCTGATGGCGGTATCAAATACTCCGGTGATATTGCGAAAGCGATTGCAGCCGGCGCCGAAACGGTAATGATCGGTTCGCTTTTTGCCGGAGTCGATGAATCTCCCGGCGAGCGTGTTCTCTACGAAGGACGAACCTTCAAAGTGTATCATGGAATGGGATCGTTAGCCGCCATGAAGAAGGGATCGAGCGACCGTTACTTTCAGCGCGATACCGAACCGGAAAAACTTGTCCCGGAAGGCATCGAGGGACGGGTTCCCTATCGAGGATTGTTGGCGGATACCGTTCATCAAATGGTCGGTGGATTACGGGCAGCAATGGGGTATTGCGGCGCGAAAGACATCGTAGAGATGAAAGAGAAAACCCAATTTATGCGCATCACGTCAGCGGGATTGCGCGAATCGCATCCACACGATATCATGATTACGAAAGAAGCGCCGAACTATTCGAAAGGTGCGAGCGATTAAAAATATTTCTTGGTATAACGTTTGTAGTAAAAAACCCCGCAATCGCTTGCGGGGTTTCTCTTATCTAAAGAGTAAATAAAAAGATTACTTGAGCTCTTTGATCAGGATTGAGACGACCTCAGCGCCGACTTTATCCTGCGCTTCGACAGTACTCGCACCAATGTGCGGCGTTACCGATACGTTGGGGAGGGCAACCAAATCCTTGTTGAAACTCGGTTCACCGACGAAAACATCAACGCCGGCGCCGCGCAGCTTACCGCTCTTTAACGCTTCGATCAATGCCGCTTCATCGACCGTACCGCCGCGGGCACAATTCACGAGAATCGCGCCATTCTTCATCTTCGCAATTTCACTTGCACCGATTACCGGCGGTTCGCCCTTCGGCAGTGGAATGTGAAGCGAAATGACATCGGATTTTGTCAAGATTGTTTCCAAATCGACTTGCTCGACATACGGGGAATTGATCGTAGCAAATTTATCGTAGGCAAGCACTTTCATTTCGAGCGCTTTACAACGTTTGGCAAGTTCAATTCCGATCCGTCCGCAGCCAATCAAACCGAGCGTCTTTCCGCCTAATTCCATTCCCTTGGCAAACGCTTTCTTTTCCCATTGTCCCGCTTTCATCGAACCGGTTGCTTGGGGAAGGAACCGGGCGATGGCAAAGATATGCGCCAATGCCAGTTCGGCTACCGACGCACTCGAAGCCGCCGGGGTATTCATTACTTTTACGCTATGCTCTTTCGCCGCTGCCGAATCGATATTGTCGATACCGACGCCGCCGCGAACGATGAGTTTCAGATTCTTGCCTGCGGCAATAATCTCTTTCGTTACTTTCGTGGCAGAGCGGACAACGATCACATCGTACTTTTCGATTTCCTTAACCAATTCTTCCGGCGGATAAAACTGTTCGGTAACCTCGAATCCGTTATCCTTTAAATCCTGTATGGCGGCTTTCGCCATGCCGTCCGAAATTAAAACTTTCATCGTTTTCTCCTAACGTAAGGGCGGTTCGAGAACCGCCCGTGAAGAGGAATGGGCGCGACCTTGCATCGCGCCCCTACCGAAGTTGATTAACCGTTTGCGCGGGGGAGCGTCTTCAGGATGTCGGCGATAGTGTCGAGCAATTCCTGCATCCCCTCAACCGTGACATCGCCCATGTGGGCGATCCGGAACGTCTTCTCTTTCAAGTCGCCATATCCATTGGAAATGGTGAAACCGCGCTTGCCAAGGGCGGCATTCAAATCGGCGACCACGATGCCCGGGGTATTGGTTGCGCAAGTCAGAGTCACCGATTCGTAACCGGCTTTCGGATAGAGCGGGAATCCTTGTGCGACGACAAAATCGCGCGTCATTTTCGCCAATTTCTCATGGCGCGCCCACCGGTTATCCAAGCCTTCGGCAAGAATGTCGTCAGTCTGAACGTCAAGTGCGAAGATATGCGAAATCGCTGGGGTTGCCGGGGTCTGGTTCTTGTCGCTGTACTTCTTCATATCGAGGAAGTCGGTGTAATAACCGCGATGTTTTACGGTCTTCGCCCGCTCGAAGGAACGTGGGGAGTGCGTCGAAATCGTAAGACCGGCAGGCATTGCCCATGCTTTTTGCACACCGGCTAACAACACATCGATGCCCCATTCGTCAGTCGGGATCTTCGCGCCTGCCATACAGGAAACCGCATCGACGCAAAACATGACGTCGGGATACTTCTTCATGACTTCGGCGATTTTTCCGATGGGGGATTCAACGCCGGTTGAGGTTTCGTTCATCACGACGGTTAAACAATCGAATTCACCGCTCGCAAGTTTCGCATCGATCAATTCAGGGGTAATCGGCTGGCCCCAATCGACTTTCAATACTTCATTGGCGACATTATTCGCGGGGCACATTTCACCCCAGCGTTTGGAGAATGCGCCATTGACGCAGGAGAGTACTTTCTTGTTCGACAGATTGCGAACGCAAGCTTCCATAACCAATGTCGAGCTGGATGCCCATAAGAAGATGTCGTTCGTGGTATAAAGAATTTGCTTGAGTTTGGGGATTACGCGTTCGTGCAACGCGATGTAGTCTTTCGACCGGTGACCGACCTGCGGTGTCGCCATCGCCTGCAGAATCTTAGGCCGGACTTCACTGGGTCCCGGAATGAACAGTTTCTTGTGCATGGAAAAACCTTTCGGAAGGAGCTACACGTTGTCATTACCCGGACAGCGGTTGACGGGATTTTCTTTGGTCGGCAGCCGGTCGCTGCAGGAACCAAAGTCCCTAAAATTACGGAGAAATACCCTACTAAGGCAACTCACCATTTCCCCCGTGATCGAATGTGAACAAGCATGTGACGTAAAAGTGATTAAAGAGATGAAATGGCACGAATGCGCTTGTTTATTGATTATCAGTGTCGTAAGTTTTCTTATCAATCGATGGCGGTTTCCCATGTACAAAACCCATTTCGTCCCACTTGTAGCTATACTGCTATTCATCACAAACGTATTGTATGCCAACCCGACAAATCCTACCCGGCTCCCTTCACCGTTTTTCTTCACCGAAAACAGAGGGCAGTGGGATGCGCGGGTATTGTACAAGTGTCAAGCGAAAAATGGGATGACCTGGTTCCTCGAACGGGATGGGATTACTCTCCTTGTGAGCAGGGAACAGGGGACAGGGAACAGGGAACATGGGGAGCAATCCGTACGTCGGACATTCTTGTCCGATGACTATTCCAGTAGGGTCAGACCCTCTGGGTCGCCCGATGAAAATGACCTCCCTGAAATGTTGCGCCGCCATCCGCAAAAAAAATATCCGATGAAAAGTCATGCGCTGAAGTTTCACTTCGTGAAAGGTGAAGGGTCAAAGGTCAAGGGTGAAGGGTCAAAGGTGAATGGTGCAAGGTCAGCAAAAGAAGATTCCGAGAACCTTGACCAGTCTTCTTCTACTCAACACCCTACACCTTATACCCTAAACCCTTCACCCGATTTCTTACACCCTACACCTTACACCTTACACCAATCTTTTTCCACCTTACACCG
>JAOTSC010000019.1 GCA_030247525.1 bacterium
AACAATTTTAACGAATCGGGAAGAATTCAGCGATGGTTTTGCCGCGAATCGTTACCGCGCCATCGTCGCAATCGCTCCCGGCTTCGGCGAAGATATTGCGACTCATCGCGACGCGCGATTTCAAGTGATTGTCGATGGCAGCGATGCCAATTCCGCCAATGTCATCTCCAATCACATCAAAGCGATTTCACAACAAATCAGCTTGGAAAACGTCGCTAAACGGTTCGGGAAGAAACCGGAACCGCCCATCGAATTGAAAACGCGAATCTGGTACAACGAAGAGATGAGAAGTCCCGTCTTTATCGTACCCGGTCTCGTCGCATTGTTTCTCGTCATGTTGTGTGCCTTGTTGACCAGCGTCGCCGTCGCCCGCGAGAAAGAATTCGGGACACTCGAGCAAGTACTCACAACGCCGGTACATCCCGCGGAAGTCATTATCGGTAAAGTATTGCCTTACATGGGAATTGCGATTATCGATACCGTACTTGTTATTGGAATCGGTATCATATTATTCGATGTACCGTTACGCGGCAGTGTGCTTGCCCTCTGCGGTTACAGCGTGGTGTATCTGTTGGTAGCGTTGGGGATGGGATTACTCATCAGCGTTTCGGTAAAAACCCAACAACTCGCATTGATGGTCGCACTTATGGTAACGATGATTCCTACGCTGCTTTTATCTGGACTCATCTTCCCCATCGCCTCAATGCCATTACCACTTCAGATTCTCTCGAACATCGTACCGGCACGCTGGTACATCGAAATCGTCCGGGGTATCATGTTAAAAGGGGAAAACTATTATCCCATCCAAGCAGCCGTGTTAACGGTAATGGCAGTGGTCACACTTGCTATCAGCATTAAAAAGTTCCGCAGTCAGATGGGAGGGGTGTAGTCGTGCGACAACTATTCTATCTCTTACAAAAAGAGTTTTGGCAATTCCGCAAAGACCCGGCGATGATGCGGGTAATATTGGTTGTACCCATCGTGCAGATGTTGATTCTCTCTTATGCTGCGAACACCGATTTGAAAGAGATGCGGATGATTGTCATCGATTACGACCGCACAATTGAGAGTCGAAAACTGGTCGAGACGTTTTATTCCTCGAATTATTTTAAACCCGCTGAGGAAACCGCTAATAGTTTCTCAGCAGCGACCCGAGAACTTGATCACGGAAACACCGATGTGATTCTTACGATTCCCAGCGGTTATTCCCGTGCGATAACCAATAGCAAAGCACAGTTGGGACTCACCGTCGATGGCACCAACTCAAACATCGCCGGGCTTGGCAGCGGCTATGCGGCACAAATCATTGCTGAGACAAACAAGAAACTTATGCAGGAACGCAAAGACAAGGGACTACTGCCGGATGGGATGGATGTCGCGATTCAACCGGTGGTACGCATCTGGTTTAATCCAGAAACGAATGTAAAGATGTTTATGGTGCCCGGCATTCTGGTTATGCTCATTACAACAATTTCAGGAATGCTCAGCGGCGTCGCCATTGTGAAAGAGAAGGAAATTGGAACAATAGAATTGCTGTTGGTCGCGCCGCTCTCGCGTTGGCAAATCATCGCGGGAAAACTTATTCCGTTCTTTATTCTCTCATTTGTCGTGATGGGCATCGGCTTGACGGTTGGGATGTTGTGGTTTAAAGTTCCCTTTGCTGGATCGGTATTAACATTGATTGTAGGCTCCTCTCTTTATCTCGGTGTTACCCTTGCTGTCGGGCTATTTGTATCGACTTTTTCTTCTACGCAAATGCAAGCGATGTTTTCCGTTTGGTTTTTTTTAATATTTGGGATTCTCACCAGCGGATTCTTCTTTCCAGTCGAAAATATGCCGGAGTGGTTGCAGAAATTGACACTGCTGAATCCGATGCGATACATGATGGAAATCGTCCGCTCGGTGCTGCTTAAAGGGGCGACATTTCATCACCTCACCTTTCAATTGCTCGCACTTGGCGCTTTGGCGATTACTACATTTTCCTTTGCGGTAGCGCGTTTCAAGCAGCAGTTGGATTAATGGTTTTCAAGTATCACAAACAAGAAAAGGCGGGTGTCATCCCGCCTTTGATCGCTCAGAGATGTGTTTATTTTTAATCGTCGCCCAGCCGGATCGGCAAACCAGTTTCTAATATCCAGTTTCCAAGCTGCGGCCGCGGCAACTCATCGACGGCAATCATTTCCACTTTCGCATGTCTTGTCAGCCGGTGGCTGCGTATTCGCTCTAACGCGTATTGAAAAGAGGAACGACTGTCGATTCGAAAGACCATTTCATCGTCTTCAGTGAGCTCGGTAAGTACCTGTTCGCTCGGTAATGCGGAAGATTCGAGATTACTGCGCGGTTTTGTCCAGATTACCCGTCGGATTACGCCATCCGGCAACCGCGCTAAGGAAATCGATCCATTGGTGTGAACGCGAACGCGATGATTCGCCGCATGCAATTCCCGGCAAACACTCGCCAATGCACCATACGCCATCGGTTCGCCACCACAAATATCTACCAGCGCACCAGGAAAACCGCTGCACTGCTCGACAATCTCTTCAGCTTCCAATACTTCCCCGTTATGTTCCGCTTCATCTTCGGAATCGGCGGTACGTACCCGCCAACCCGGTAAACCATGCCATACCCCACCAGCCAGTATCGCCAACGAAATCGATGTAATCCGCATCGAACCACCTCCCGTGTCACATTCCAAATTGTAATATATCGGGGAGAACGCGAGGGGACAATAAAAAAGCAGGGACGTATAAAAATACGTCCCTGCTTTACATCAAAAACGGAAGTTAATCCGCAGATGCAACTGCTTACTTCAGTAGGGTAAGCTTACGTGTCGAAGTCACGCCATTCGCAGTCAAACGTGCGAAGTAAACGCCGCTCGTTAAATCGCTTGCGTCGAAAGTGACCTTGTACTTACCGGCATTCAACCGACCTTGCGACAGTTCCGCCACTTGACGACCCTGAATGTCATATACCGCAAGTTTGATTTCCATCTGATGGTTCAAGGTGAACACGATGTCAGTCGACGGATTGAAGGGGTTCGGGCAGTTTGATTCGATTGAGAACGCCTTCGGGAGTTCCGGGGTCGCAATCGGTTCGTTCACGCCAACCCACATCATTAACTGACCGCGGCTAAGCAACGGAGTTGCTGGAATCGATGACGTTAATACACGGTGATATTTCGCATCGTTCAAAGTCCAAGAACCTTCGGTTTGGAGAATGAAACCGGCATCACGATCGTGAATGTAAGAAACATGAACGTAATTGTTCGTCCAACGGTTGGTCGACGGCCAATGTTCCGACCAGCAAGCACCCGCTGCTGCATCCGGCGAACGAGTATGCGTGATGTTCGTCGGCTCTGCCCAGCGATAACCACCATTGGTTGACTTGGTTACGAAGATATCGAAGTTGCACTCGCCAGCGAGTGAAACGTCTTGTGCCATCGTTGAGTCGTTCCAATCCCAATGTCCAGCATAAACCATATAGATATCGCCGTTCGGAGCAATCGAGAGATTCGGTCGGTGTGCTGTTCGGTTCCACGCGCCGGGATTCGCATAGATATCAGACCAATAGTTACCACCGTTAACAGCCATCGTGATACGGTTCGGATCGTCAGCTCGCCAGAACCAGCAATGACCCCAAACATAGTAAGAAGAGTCTTGCGGGGAAGTCTGACCTAACGAGTCAGTCTGGTGAGTATCCCAACGATAGAACAAACCGGTAGTAAATGCTGCATACAATACATCGTTCTGGCTGTAGACGAGATTGACGTCATTGTATGCGCGGAAGGTGTCCTGATTTGCGGCAACGGTATCCGGTAACAACGACGCATTCGGATCTCGCCAGCGGGTAATGTAGTTAAAGTTCGAGAAGTTCCAGGCGGCTCCATCCTGCGATTCAACATAGACAACGTTGTTGGAAACTTGATCGTAATCGCCTAACGGCGGAACGACATCAAGACCCATCGGGCGCATCCATGCGATCGCTGCCTTATTGGTAAGGCGGGATGCGGTGACTTCCGCTGCGATGTTTTGAGTAACATCCGGCAAAACGACCGGCGCGCTCCAAGTAATCGTTGTATTGAGCGGATCGTACACGCCACGATGATACCATTGACGTTGCGGGTCACCAGCGGCAGGTGTGCTTTCACTAGTAACTACATGCACTGCGCCATTGCGACCAACCGAAATGCGCGGCCAAATAGCCGAAACACCAGTGACATAGGGCATCGGATTGTCGGAAATAAATGCACCAACTCCGGACTCGATGTCATGGTAAACATTAGAAGTGGTAATACCCGTTGCCCGCGGATTCGTTTCATGGAATGACGGGAATGGAATACCACCAAGCATACCCATTGTTGTAAAGCCGGAACGGGTAACCGTTTGCGGCGCAACTTGTTGTCCATTTGCACCAAACAGCCATGTGCTGTTTGATGGGTCGAACACGTTGTAGTATATCTGTCGGCCACTGGCAAGACTATCGATGCCATTCGTCCAAAACATGTGGACATATCCGGTCAGAGTATCGATTTCCAGCATACGACCAATGGTTCCATTATGCTGACCTTCGTACCAGGTTCTACCGGCACGGAAGGTGTCGCCAACCATGTCGATCATAGGTAGACCGGGTAAAGACGGGTCGGTCGGCCGCACTTGATCAACCGCAGGTGCCGCTTCATAACCTGTGATAGCGGTAGACTTGCGGTTTATATCAACGCGGGGATCGACTTTATGGGTCACTGCAAACGCAGTGGCGCATAAAGATGCCACCAACAGCGTCGTCGCGATCACATTCAATTTCATTGTCGCTCCTTAAACGAAAACACACATTTGAGAGATGAGAGAGATTCCAACACAAACAAGAAACTAACTTGTTATTCGTTCCGAGTCAAGGATTGCAAGCTCAGAGTAAATATTTTGTATAGGTTTGCAGTAACCATTCACCATGTAGCCAGGCGATCCAAGAACCAATGATAAGTGAAGGACCAAACGGAAATGGCTGGGATGTTTGATGGTTCCGACGTAACCGCAGGAATAACCAAACAAAGATACCACAAATTGCCCCAATAATGTAAGCAAAAAGGATTCTACCGGGTCCTACAACAATCCCCATAACCGCCATTAACTTCATATCCCCTAATCCTACTGCTTCTCTGCCCTGTAGGAACAAGAACAGGCCCCAAAGCGAAAGTAGGGCACCTCCACCAGTAAAAAAGCCCCACAAGGCATTCCAGTCGGAGATTTCCATTGAACCATACAAACCACCCAGTAATGCTACTACCCCCAAGAGTAATGCACCACCTCCCCAAACCCAACGTTCTTTTATCGTCGGTTCCGGGAGATCGTCGGATTTATCCGGCTCACTGCCCGCATCCGTCGAATGCAAGAGCCATCGCCAAATCGTAGCCAAAAGAAGAAAGACTGCTGCAACTGATAGGAATTGTGGCAACATTGCTTTCCCCCCAGTAAACAGAATACCGAAGATATTCACGATTCCTACGGCTACAACCAGCGCGTCCGGCAACTCCATGTGATCGATATCAATATAAGTCAGTGCAATTAGTAACGGCGCTAATAGTACCGCGCTAATCTGCCTCCCAAAATCGCCTTGCCACGCGATTACTCCCCACACTGAAACGATCGCAGTAATAATCTCCACCAACGGGTAGCGGAACGAAATCGATTGGTGACACGACTTGCATCGTGCACGCAGTAAAATATAAGAAACAACCGGAATGTTTTCGTACCACGACAACTCGTGGTGGCAATTAGTGCAGTGGCTCCCCGGTTTCACAATCGACTCACTCCGGGGAATCCGCCAAATTAATACATTGGCAAAACTGCCGAAAATCAATCCGAAAATTGCGGCAAAGCTGATAAAAAAACTGATGGGGAGTTCTGTCATTTGAAACAACATAGGGGCGTATCATAAAATACGCCCCTAACGAGAATCCATACGCTTACATGCTTCTTACATTCTGCCGATTGCGCGACCGAGCTTGAATACCGGCAAGTAAACAGCTACCAGAATCGCAGTAACCACGCCGCCCAACACGATGATCAACATCGGTTCGATCAACGAAGTCATACGTTCCACCATCGCATCGACCTGCTTTTCATAGAAGTAGGCAGCTTTGTCAAGCAACTTATCCATTTCACCGGTTTCTTCACCGGTCTGAACCAACTGCACCAAAGTCGACGGGAAGACTCCCGATTTCTTAAGGGCAATCGAAATTGCAAAACCGTCTTTCACCATCCGCTTAATGTTGGTAATACCACGGCTGATTACTTCATTATCAACAACGCGTTGCACCTGTGTAAACGACTCGAGTACCGGAACACCGGAACCCATTAGAATACCAAACGTACGAGCGAACTTATTCATCGTCGAGTATTCGATCAGAGCGCCAAACACGGGAAGTTTCAGCTTGATTGAGTCGAAAACCAACGAACCGCGCTCGGTTTTCGATATAATCCAACCCGTAACGATAACGACAATCAACAACCCAGCCAACGGCAAGAAATTCGATGAAACAAGCTGTGCGACATTGACAAGCAAACGGGTCGGTCCAGGCAGACCCGCACCGAATTTTGCGTAAACTTCCGCAAACTGCGGCACTACGAACACAATCAAAATCGTGACAATGAAGAACATGAACACGATCGAAAGGATTGGGTAAGTTAATGCTGACACAACTTTACGTCTGGTTTCCGCCGATGCTTCGAGATAATCTGACAATTGTTCTAATGCAACGTGCAGAGAACCGGAAATTTCACCCGCTTTTACCGTAGCAACATACAGCCCGTCAAAAACGCCTGGGTGTTGCGCTAAGGCATCCGACAGCGACATACCTTTTTTCAGGTCGTTCGCGATGTCAGCAAGTACCCGGCGAAACTTCGGGTTTTTCTCTTCCACCATCAAATTAGAAATCGAACGTTCAATCGTCAAACCGGCGCTAAACATCGTCGATAACTGACGAGTGAAAAACACCACCACTTTTAGGGGTACCCGGGTTCGCCACTTAAATAGCTGGAGCTGTATCTGCTCCGCTACCGTCAATCGTTCAACTTCATAGGATCTGATTTCCTTGAGGCTGACAATCTTCGCACCACGCTTGGTCAGCGACGTCATTGCTGCGTGTTGTGACGGGGCGCGAATGATATCTTCGCGGCGAGCGCCATCGGTATCCGTAACTATGTAGGCGTATCTGGGCATTCCAGCTCCTTACCTGCCAACGCGATCCTGCGATATACTCAACTCGTGCTACTACAACGGTTTCCTAAACCGGCAAACCGCCGAAATACTCGTTACTAATGTTCTTCTTGCGATGTTACTCGCAACAACTCATGAATCGTCGTTACACCTTGCGAAATCTTTCGGATACCGGACTGTCGCAGAGAGACAAGCCCTTCCTTGAGTGCTTCCTGACGAATGATTTCCTGATTCATATTGTCGAAAATCATCTGACGAATGCGCGGTGTAACACGTAACAGTTCAAAAATGCCAACTCGACCATAATATCCAGTATTACGGCAATGTACACATCCGGTACCACGATAAAATTTACTGCCAGTGTATTTACGCTCTTCTTCGGTAATGTTCAGCATTTCCAATTCGTAGGGATCGGGCGTGTAATCGTGTTTACAATGTGAACAAATCTTTCGGACAAGTCGTTGCGCCATCACCAACAACAAAGACGAACCCACCAAGAACGGGGGAATACCGATATCGATTAGTCGGGTAATCGTCGCCGGCGCATCGTTCGCGTGCAACGTCGAAAAGACAATGTGACCAGTTAGTGAAAATTTTACAGCAATGTCCGCGGTTTCCTCGTCGCGGATTTCACCGATCAGCAATTTATCAGGGTCTTGGCGAAGTATCGACCGCAATGTTGCGGCAAACGTTAATCCGATCTTTTCTTTGATTTGCACCTGATTAATACCGCTAAGTTGGTATTCAACCGGGTCTTCAACCGTAGTGATGTTATCATCGGGCGATAAAATATCTTTCAGTGAAGCATATAATGTGGTCGATTTACCGGAGCCGGTCGGACCGGACACAATCACCATTCCATACGGTTGCTTAATCGTACGACGGAACACCTTCAACTGGTCTTCTTCAAAACCGAGTGAAGTCAAATCCATCGAGAAACTTGATTTATCGAGCAAACGTAACACGATTTTTTCGCCGTTAACCGTTGGAAGAATCGAAACACGAACGTCGACTTCTTTTTCGGTCGATCTGATCGAGAAGCGACCGTCTTGCGGTAAGCGTCGCTCGGCAATATTCAGTTTTGACAGAATCTTGATACGTGAAATGATACCGGGATGCGATGCTTTTGGCGGTGACATTACTTCCAGCAACACCCCGTCAACACGATAGCGAACTGCTACTCGCTCACCTTGTACTTCGATGTGGATATCGGTAGCGCGTTCTTTTAGCGCTTCGGCAACAATTAAATTTACAAGCTTGACAATCGGCGCATCTTCTTCGCCCGACTGTGCTTTAGTCATATCAACTAATGATTCATCGTCGGAGTCGGCCTCGGCAAAAAACTGCAGTTCGCCGATTGTGTCTTTTACTTCGCCCTGCTTGCGAATTCTGACATAGAGTTGTTCGACTGCCGCTTTAATCGCAGTTTCCGAAGACATCACGGCAACGATACGCAAACCAGTGAGTTTCCGGAGCCCATCCTCAGCTGAGATATCATCGGGATCGGCCATTGCGACAACGATAGTGTTGTTTTCCGCTTTAATGGGCAATACTAAATGTTCTTTAGCAAAATCCTCCGGCACGAGCTGCAAAGCGGCATCTTTTGCTTCCAGTAAGCGATCTGCGGAATAATAGTCGTGACCGGACTGAATCGCTAATCCCCGAGTGATGTTTTCTTCCACCACCAACCCGAGATGAACTAAAACCTCACCGATTTTTTTGCCGCGCGAATTGCGTTGCTCGGCAAGCGCTTTGCCTAATTGATCCTGCGAAAGCAGTTTTTCGCGTACAAGAATCGCGCCCAGCTGTTCAAACATAGCATCCTGCTTTATACCGTATTTCGGTTACGGGGTTTCTCGCGAAACCCCGCTTCCGAATTCTTTTCGTTGTTTTGCCATTGCATCCGGTGATGGACAACAAAGACAAGCAATCTTTGATTAATTACGCTGGTAGTTGATAACTACGCGGCCTTGTTGTATTGCGCCATAGCCTTCCACGTACGCGGTAACTTCACTCGTAATTTCCAGCGTTTGCGGATCGAGGAAGATTTCCCCGGCTCCCGTGGTCGGGCCAGTACCGCCAATGTACACAGTCGCGGCGCCCATACCATTCGGATCCATACGACCCGGATAATTGCCGGTACGAAGTCGCGGCGGCGCCATTGGGGTACCACCATTTGGCAATTGGTTTGCAGCCGTTGGGGTCGAGAAAATACGACCACGTTGTACCGAGAAAACAACCGGTGCGCGAGAAATGCGGGTACCGTAACCGTCTTGGACAATCGCATAAACGGTGTGCATTGCACGATTACCACTGATGACAAAGTGCCAAGTCGTCGGGTATACGTTCAACTGGATCTGTCCGTCGTGTAACGGTAAGTGTTCACGGGCGGAACCGGTAACAATCACCGATGCACCTGTGGTATCGCGACTATCGACATAAGCGGTTACGCGAACGGTGTCAAACGAATTCCAGCTTTGGTAGAGCATCCGGGAGAATGCAGTACCGGGTACCCGAGTACCAGATGCATTCAAGTTGCCGGTCGATGCCGCGTTAACCGACGCCATCGAATCGGGGTCTACCGAGAACCGAACTGCTGTATTGTTGGCAACCGGGTTCGAGTAACGGTCGGAAACACGAGCGTTAATCAACACTGATACCTGACCGCCACCTTCCGCTTGAGTTGTGCTGCGATCCCACGAAATATCCACGAAGGCAGCGGGACCAGCGACAACTTGTACATTCGATAACGATGCCGCAATGTTCGTACGGGAATGACCCGGATCAGAAGTAAGCACAACCGCTTCCAACTGTACCGTACCCGGACGTTCGCCTGAGGACAAGGTGACTAACGCTTCACCGTTACCAGCGGTTGTAACATCTATTGAGTCTTGACCAACCTGCTCAAAGAATGGGCGATTGTTTACCGCACCAAAGTTCAACGAGTTGGTAATCTTAAAGCGAACATAGACGCCTTCCGGTACAGCATTACCATTACCATCACGAACTAAGGCGCGGACCGTGGTATTCTCATAACCACCGGTACCACGGACTTGAATCTGTAAGGAGTCCGTACTTAATGCAATTGTACGCGGCGTCGATGCCTGGATGAAATATCCAACGGTGTCGGTAACGCCATTCGATGTAGTTACCCACCAACGGGCGGAGTTACTAGCAATTGTACCGGCACGCAACGATGCATAAGCGGTATCGCCATTCGTACTGTACCCAAATGGAGTAATGGACCCGTGAGTACATCCCCATGTAAGAGTAGGATTCTGTACGATATTACCAACCGAGTCGGAAACCATTACCAGTACTGTCGATGGATCGCCATTTACACTTAAAATTAAGTTCGACGGTCCAATCAGCGGGAAACGGCTCGGAGTGCCGGTGTAATGTTCAAGAATCACAAAAGCACTAACTACGGTGTCGGCAGCACTGCCAGCAGTAACAACCAAAGAGTCTTCGCCTAAACCAGAACCTAAGCGATAGGTGCCATTTGCAATTCCGTTTGTGGTGGTTGTTACATTCGGTACAAATGTTCCCAGACCCGGGTTTAACGTTCCACGAATGAACGAGGAGAAAGTAACGACTGTTCCATCATACGCTAACAAGCCATTGCTCAAGTACACGGTTGCTGTATATGCTAAAGTGTCGCCTGCCGACGCTAAATGTCGTTCCGGACCTGACATGGAAATGCGAGCTAGACGCAGTAACGGTTGAATATTAAACATTACTGAGTCGGCAAGGTTCGAGCTGCGATGACGGGCGATCAACCACGCTCCGCCAACCGGCGTCGTATTGCTATTGTCATGAAGATAGGTCGTTGCAATACCGCGGCTGTCCGTGAAAACTTCGCTTGGTACTGCACCATACGAGACCGACAAGTTAATCGCTGCATTCGGGATACCTTCACGAAGGCCGTTACGCAAAGTAACGCGGACTTCGGTGGAATCTACGCCGGTAGCGGTTAGGTTGTTGCGACCACTGGTAAACTCGACGTCAAGTGTGGTCACACCAGGAGCGTTCAACACTTGCACATAAATCGAATCAGACAGGGCATCGACTTCATCGGTGCCAAGTAACGGAATATTTTCCGCCAATGACTTCGGTAAGCTGCCGGATTTGTTGACACCCGGTGCTGATGGTAATGCAATTGGACCAGTTAACGACGATGCGCCCATATTTTCAGGGACGATTTCGCCGATGATCCATGCCGAACCAACTTCACCATTGTTCGACCAGGTAACCGAGTCGCGGCCATTGCCGGAAGTAGTTACTTGATTAATCGATCCAATACCACCTGGCTGCTTTATCCGTAGGGCAATCGGTACACCGGATAGTTCGTTACCATCGCCATCGGAGACGACTACTTCAAACATCTTTTGAACAACGGTGTTACCTGGGTACACATAGACTGGATTTTCTGGATTGATCCAGTTTAACGAGATGTTCTCTGGGCTGGTCAACGGACGCACATTAACGTAAACCGATTGGTGTGCCCAAGTAGAAGTTAGGGGCATTCCTCGCACCGAACAGCTTACTTTTATCGAATCCATGTATACGCCGGGATTGGTGCGGACGATTCGGGTGACTTCGCCGCGATCGTTCGTAGTACCCTCAAGTGAATCGAGGGTGGCTGCATTCGCCGGTTCGATACTGAATGTCAACGGAATTCCAATAATTCCACCACCATTATTATCCGTAACCCGACCGACTACAGTAATCGAATCGCGTGAGCCTTGCCTTACCAAGCGAGTCGAGGGAGTTGCCTGTAACGACAACAACCTGATAACATCAGTCGCCAGAATGACTGCAACCTGCGCTTCGTTATGAATCGCGCTGTTATTCGCGAGCTGCGCCGAGACAGTCACTGTCTCTGACGTATCAACGGTTACGTTTAGGAATCCATTGACCTCGCCATCGGTGTCGGTTGTATCCCCGTTCGCAAACGTTAAGCTTGCCTGCGTGGTTAAACGGTGCGATTTCGAGAATTGCACCCGCACGCCTGACATCGCAACGCCGCGCGAATCGGTCACAACGGCACGAATCGGTACGGAACGTTGAACATTTTTAAAATCTTGAATCGGACCGTTCGAAATCGTAACAACAATCGACGTCGCAACAGAGGGGTTCAAACCTCCTTCGCCGGGATTGCTTGTTGGATTGCGGTCGCAGCTTCCGAGTAACAGTCCTGCAATTAATAATGGCAGAACTCTAAGTACCCACTTCATTGTCTCCTCCAGCCTATTCATCGTTGCTGTCTAACATCAGCGAAGCATTTCCGCCTCGTTACCATCTACTCTAATAATTCTCATCCCTACAAGACCAACTCATCTCGTTTAAAGGATGCGCTACCCAGTGGTTACGGTATGATATACCAAATACAGAGTAGCCAACTGCGAAAGGACTAACATGGCATCTTTATAGGATGCCCACCAATCGGTTTCCGGTTTTTCCGGGATAAAAATCGTATCGCCAACATCGATCGGTGTCGAAGATTTGGCTTTCAACCACTGTCCGGATTGTGCTTTGATAATCCGGATTTTACCGGTGTAAGCTTTGAAAGTATATCCACCGGCTTGTTCGATATAGTATTTAAATGATTTGCCGGATTCAAAAACCACTAAGCCCGGTTTCGTTACTTGTCCCAATACTTTTACAGTAACAATTTTTCTCGGGACTCGGACAACATCGCCATCGAACAACACAACATTTTTTGTGGCTTCAGACTCATTTGCCGCGAGTTTCGCAACGTCGACCACAATTTTGGGTTCTAAATCCCGTCGTTTTGCCTTTAAATACTCGTATTCGGTCCAATTCATTTCTTCGCGCTTGAGACCAAAAAGACGATTATACTCAGGATCGGGAATCATCATCAGTGTACGTCGAACTAACGAAACTTCTTCCGAATTCGCCCGGTCAGTCAAACCACCAGCAGCTTGGAGCACATCGGAAAGCTTGGTGGATTTTTCATCGACCGGGTAATCACCCGGAAACTTAACTTCCCCTTGCACAGTTACAATACCACGAGGAATTAAGTTAAGCCGAAACGGAACAAACACCTGGTCGTCGGGTTTCAGCTCAGGACCGGGATCATTAGAGCGATACCATGTTTCATCAAAAACCAATCGCTCACGATTTCCGATATTATCAATCCGAACTAACTCAACAACACCCTTTGCACTGGGTTGGATACCACCCGCGATTTGCAATATTGTTCGTAGTCGGTCCCCTTTCGTATAGCGGACGGTAACCGGTTGATACACCGCGCCATTTATACGAACCGATCCGCGAGCGCTTGACCAATAGGGTACATAGAGCATGTCGCCATCGGAGAGAACCGGGTTTTTTGCGTTATCTCCGCACTTGTGAAAGAGCTCTAAATCAACCGATGTTGTATCGCCGTTTTGATGGATTAAGGGCAATCCCCGAAGTGCAGCAATTGCTTGCTCGGGAAAAATCGGTCTTCCATCGGGGGTCGTGTCAATAATTGCTTCAGTGAACTTGGCGCCACCCGCCAATTCCAATAAATCTGAGCAACGCGTCAAACTCGATACAACGTAACGTCCGGTCTTTTCGGCGGCGCCGGATATCGATACCCAAAACAATCGTGGTCTAACTAATCGCAATGAAACTTTAGTTGCATTCGGATACTTGATCCGACCGATGGCAACAATTTGATCATTTGCTTTCGTGAGCGTCAAACCGTTGAGAACGACCTCGCCAACCGTAGTGATTTGCGCAATACCTTCCGGACCGACCACGACCGGAATTACTGCCTCTAAGGTGCCGGAAACGATAAATGCTAATTCGTCGCCAGGTCCTAAGATATACTTATCAGGGTCAACCGGACCTTCAAATGCTTCTTGAAACAGAACTTGCTGTGTTTGCGAAGCAGTATTGCCTTTGGCGGAATCCACCTGGGCAAAGACCGGTGAAACAAAACACCAACCAACTAACAAGATGGAAAAGAGAAATTGTTTCATCGGTCTTCTTACAACTCACCCTTACTTAACGACGTGGCCTTCTTGCTTTTCGTCGTACATCGACTGAGTCGACTTCGTTATCCGGTCGGAGCGCTTGAACGTATCAGTGCCCTTCAGAATTGTCGGAGTGACTTCGATGATCATATCGGTCTTCTTGATCGATTCGGTACTGTGACGGAAGAGACCGCCAAAGTAAGGAATATCACCCAAGAATGGCACTTTATGCTTATTGTTCGACTTTGTTACGCCAAGCAAACCGCCAACTACGATGGTCTCGCCGTCTTTTACGCGAACGGTAGTCGTTGCTTCCCGTTTGACCACCCACGGAATATCCGAGTTCTTTCCGATAAACGAAAACACCGACGAGACTTCCGAAGTAACAGTCGTCGTGATGTAACCATCGGTATTGATTTTCGGGGTAATTCGCAGTTTGACGCCGATTTCTTCTTTTTCAAGCGTTACGGTCGGAACCGAAACAACGGCATTTGCTTGTTGCGGATTGAACTGCTGCTGTGTAGTCGAATACAGATACGGGAATACATCAACAACCTTCAATTCGGCGGTTTTTCCGTTCATCGTTGCGATTTGCGAATTCGCCAACACTTCGGCCTTGTTGTTCTTCAACAGCCAGTCAAGTGCAAAATCAAAAATCGGTTGCTGACGGTAGAAGACACCAAAGTTATCGAAGCGGTCAAACTTGATCGAAGTTCCGTTACCTTCCGCCATTTGGAAGTTAATCGGAGTTAACCGCGACCAGTCGACGCCGACCTTTTCTTCGTCTTCCACAGCAACTTCGACGACCCGGGCAGCTAACATAATTTGCTGCGACGGTACGTCGATGCTTTCGAGCATATTGCGAATTTCGGCAATAACCTTCGGCGAAGCGATCACAACCACTTTACCGGTAGCACTGTCGATAGCAACAGTCGCCTTCATTTCCTTAATCAGGTCTCTCACGGCGCGGGGATCGGCGTATTGCATCGTAAGAACGTGGGAGGTCAACCCAGCATCGCTCTTAACTTGCTCCGGCTTTGCCACTAAGAAACTGTTGCCAACCAATTCGTAGGACAGACCAACTGCTCGAACGACGAGATTCATCGCCTCTTCAATCGGTACATCCTTCAATTTGATTGTAAGTTTTTCGGTTTTCGATACCCCAGGTCCGCTGACGATATTGTAACCCGATTTCTCGGCCAAGATTGCCAGCACTGTAGGGAGATAGGCGTCGTCAGCGTCCAGCGTCACACGCTGCTGAAGCCGGGTATTTCTCGTATCGTCGGCATCCTGTGCAAATACCAACGCCGTCATTCCCAACCCGATCACCATTGCGACAAGGATTGTCAGGTGAACCCGACGGAAGATACCATTACTCATGTGTGCTCCGACTCGTTTGCTTGCTAAGTTCGTGGAAAATTTGTTCTTTGCATTCCCGATTTGGGCGACAACTATTCCAATCAGACCATCATAAAATATATCAAGGCAAATTCAAATATCACACCCGTGGAATCCGAACCCTAAAAATTGGTATTGCGCACTTCCGCGCGATACAGCATTTCTTGCTCGATAATCGTTTCCGGTGAAAGCTGATTCACGAGCGTAATCTTGGCACCGCCGCGCTCCAAAACCATTTGGCGCTCGGTGATCGATCCAACATTATAGCCATTGAATTGATCGCCTGGACGAACGATTGTAGATCGTCCACCCAGTTTGATGATCGCGCTGCGTACCCCGTCGTCTCCGACAAGCGTGGCGCAAAGCCGCATTTTGTTGTTGTCTTCCAAAGTCTCTTTGATGCCGAGCTTCTGGAGGAACTGACGGGTACGAACCACTTGGATTAAATCGAGTGGATCGCGTTCGCCTTGCTTATAAACAAGTGCCATTCGCGCCCGAAGATCGCTCTCCAGTTTCTCGACTTTTTTCTGCAGATTCGCATCGGTACCGACAACTTTTAGAATCTCGTTCTCAGCACGTAACCGGCTGATCCGCTGATTCATTTTGTAGGTATTGTAGCCACTGTAACCGATTAATCCGAGGAGGACGACGATTATCAGCAACCAAAGCAGACGTTCACGGCCTTTCATCGGTTAGACTCCTTTCACTTCCGTCTGCGTTTTCTTCTTAATCAGCGTTAAAGTCGAAACCTTAAGCTGAATGGTCCGGACTGAAAGACTAGCACCGCCTTTGACGCGCTGCGCAACTTTCTTAACATCGTTATCGATATCGAAATCTTCGACCGTGATTAAGCGCTCAGACTTCTCTATCGTATTAACGAAATCTCCGAATTGCCGATAACTCGCGTTAATGATCAATACGTATGGCGTCCGCACATAGTCCGGTTTGGAAATTTTCTTACCCGGCTCCAACTTGATCAGCTCGATTTTTGAGCGGCGAAGCAAATCGGTCATAAAATTCATGAACGGCATGTTTGCGTCGTCCGCGAGACTGTCCTGCGAAGAGGTTGCCAAATTTTGTTCAACTAGTTTCGCAACCAAATCGAGTTCACGGGAAAGAATTTCCGACGAGATTAATTTTTCGTTCAAGTCGCGCAACTGCTTAGCTTTTGCCGTCAACTGACGCGGGATTTCCGGTGCCTTAAACGTGAAGTGATACCAGAAACCGATTCCGAAGCCGAAGGCGATAACAAATGCGACAATGAGTTTTTTCATGGCTTATCCCTTCACCGCGGGGGCTTTAGTTGGACCGCCTTCTATTTTCTGCGCTGCCGAAGTCGTTGCCTTCTTGAACTTGTTCATGCTCGACGGATCAGGCTCTAAACTAGCGACAAACGACATTGTCAAAACGCTTTGATCGTCGACGTTAACACGCTTCGATTCAGTAAATTGAATTTTCTTGAAATCAGAGAAGAACATTTCCGAATTGCGCAACCGATCCAGCATGGTTGCGACTTTATCGAATTCTTTCTCTTCCTTTTTAATCTGGCTGATCGCATTGATTCGGAGTTGGCGGTTATGGTAATACAAACCGGTAATCGCCATCTCACCCGGTAAAACCTCGGCGATTGCCATAAGTTTTTGTGTCCACATCACGCGCTCTTTATCGATCCGCGCAAGATTTTCAACGTCGTCACGGCTGACTTGCATTCCTTCCCGAGCAAGCTCCTCAAGTCGACGCTGTACTTGTTGGATACGTTGATCGCGGAATTTGCCAACTTCGTCAAGCGACTTCGCTTGCCGGACATTCAAGTAGGTGACAACGCACAAGAGCAGGGTGAGAAAGCTGAGCAGCATCCAGTCATTCCGGTTGCGCCGGCGTGCAGCACGCTCCGCTACTCCTTCGCTCTTGTTCAGATTGATCGCAAATGAACGAACCATGGATCAGTCTCCGCGCAAAGCTAAACCAACCGCCGCCGCATACTGCGGAGCTTCTTCCACCGGTACTACATCGCCCCCTTCAATCTGCTCAAAGGGATTCCAACGGATTACCGGGACATTGTATTTAGAGTTGAGGTAATCCCCAATTCCCTTGAGCCGGGCGCCGCCGCCGGTGATATGGAATTGACGGATATCACTCATACCGGTTTCTTTCACATAGTAGCGAAGCGACCGGTTAATCTCGTCACGCATTAACTCAAGTGCGGACCGTTGTTCCATCGAAATCGAACTGGTGGATTCGTCTTTCTTCATGGGAAGATTCGGCGACATTCCTTCCGTTAGCTTCGTCCGTTCGGCATCGGACCAATTCAACCCGTACTTCGCGATAAGCTCCTCATTGAAAGAGTTGCCGGCAACGGGAATTTCACGGGTGAAGAACATGGCGCGACGACCAAGAACGGAAAGACTGGTATGACGGGCACCGACGTGCAGGAAGCAGAACACTCCTTCTTCCGGCAATTCGTTGAGCAGCATCCAGCTATTGATAGCAGCAAGCGACTCTAAATCGATAATACCCGGTTTCAGGTCGAGGTCACGTACAACTTCCAAATGGATGTCGTATAACTTACGACTGGTTGCGGCTAAAAGGACGCGCACTTTATCCGGTTCCTGCAGATCCTCGCCGAGGATTTGATAATCGACTACGGTTTCGGAACCATCGAGCGGAATATGCTTCCGGGCTTCCGATAACATCGCCGATGCCATTTCCTCCTCGCCGAGGTTGATGGTCTTGATTTCTTTCGCGGCAAGATTGGTGCCGCTGATGCAAGACGCAAGCTGTTTGACGCGTTTCGGCTGGATTCGCAGTTCACGAAACGCTTCGACCAACTTCGGCAGCACCACCGATTTTTTCGGTCCCTCCGAATCGTAGTTCTCACCGGGACCGTAGAGTGGAATCGTCTTTGCAACACCAAGCTTAAAATGGGTTCCCGTCTTCTCGATGGAAACCAGCTTAATGCTGTGCGACCCGATATCCAGCCCTAACCGTTGTGATGTTTTATAGGACATTCGCCGCTGTGCCTCCCAAACTCAATGATCGGATTGCATTTCTTATTGTGATAGCGCACACGTAATATACACAAAAAAAGCGGCACGACAAGCTCGGAGCGAGTTTGCCCGCCGATACGCGATGGAATACTCTGAACAATGATTTTGCGTATGTTTCGGTGACGTAGGGTACCGTAAAGCCGATGAAAAAATCAATGCAATCCTCGTGCCTGCAATCGGTTCCGGCGGGAGCCGGAATTGAATAGTGATTCGCTCAAGTAACGATCGTTATCGTCTCCAACAAACTAACTTCATCAGCTCGGTAGACTACACATCATCGTCAGGCTTCGGGTGCGGAAGATGCGACGATCCGCACCCCAAACCAATAATCAAAATTATTCGTTGCTTTTCGCAACATCCTCCCAACCAAGAATCTCCCACTTCTGGAACCCTTGACTGGTTAAATCAACTTGGAACGGCGGAGCTGCATACACATTGCCGGATCGGGTATCCCATCGCGGATCCCACCGGTAGCTCTTCAAATAACCAGATCGGATTCCCGTCGTTTCCGTATTGCCACGGTGGACATAACCTCGACGGTGCTGAGTCACTGCTCCACGGAGGTAGATGTAACCACGCTCGTCCTGCCCATGCTGGGGACAAGAATAAACGTATGGATCATATCCTTCGTTGTCGTTATGTTCCTGAAACGTGAAGCTTGAATTCAATGCAAAGAGCTGACCATGAATTGCGATGTCGCGACGGTGTTGACTGCCTGTTCCGACTCCGAAGTGATTGGCGGCGTCTTCACGACCATTCGCCCAAGTATTGGCAATCAAAATTCCTGTCCATGGATCGGTTCGGGCAACTGGTTCCGGTGCTTCACTCACTAATGTCATGGAATTGGGGGAGTTAGGCAATACCAAATAAGGCCATGTTGCACAATCTGTATAAACAATATTGTCCATCAACCGCAGATTGCCTTGCGCACCGATTCCAACATTCCCAGTGACCGATCCCTGAATCCACAAGTCGCCGTCGCAGAAAATCCCATATTCCCGGTTAGATGGGATCGTAATCGTATTTTCTGGCGGTTCGACCATGAAGGGAGATGTCGTTCCCGTTCGCCAGATCCAAACATCGGCGGCAGATCCGCGGAACCGTAACCCATAGGTTTCTTCATTGTTCCGTGTATCCAACCAAGTGCCACCCGCCGAAGCCGCTTCCCGTAACAAGTCAGCGCGAACTGGAATATCGATTCTTCGAACTCGTTCACGATAACCTGGTGCTGGTAACGCATAGAACGAGGAACCGTTTGGCGTTAATATCCGACCGACGGTCGTTACGAACCCATAAAACACCGCACCGGAGTGAACACCAATGTCGGTATTCGAGTGCACCGGTGCATAAAGGGTATCGCCACCGAAGAACCAAATAAACTCACCGAATCGCGTTTGTTCAATATCGGTAAAGTAAAAGTATTGCTGAAACGATTTTTTACGAATGCGTAATAACGCTTTTCGACGTACTTCGACGTTTTTCGTCCGGAATCCCCGGGCATCGTTTACGGTCGCAATACCAGTTGCAGACAGCAGATAATCCTTATTCTGAATTAAGTTGCCGGCCTGCATTCCTTGAAAAGAAGTGTACTGGATCAAGGGACGTAAGTATCGTCCGACTCCATCGATATAACCATCGGCAAAAGGAATGCTGGTCGTGGTTGAAAAACCCGGCGGCTGATTCCGCATGTATGCTAATGGTACTGCTATCACTGCCGCTTGCGCAGTATAGTATGCTTGAATCGAGGCGACTTGATGGCGCGCATTATACTGTGCGCTGACTTGCCATTTCAAGTATGCCAAGGTCGAAGCAAGCAACAACGCTGCCATCGGTACCGCGAAAATCAGCGAGTACCCGCGTTGGTTTCGTAAAACTCTTCGGAACATCGTAACTCTCCTTATCTCATCATACCAACGGTCAGTCATCCCGTTCAGTCGGCATCTCATAGGATGCGTAAATTGCCATCAATAATTACTCATTCGAGCGAGATTCAAACGATACAAGTGAAAATTCTTCAAATACAGCATCGTTTTCCACGAAAAGCTCCGTTTTTCCGTTGGTGGAAGCGCGCCAGCATTCCCCTCGTTCACGGTAACGTGTGGATGAATTTTTTGATAGCGTAACGTCATCTCAACTTGAACAGCGGCAGAATCAAGCAAACCGTAATCGTGACCGCGGCTCACAATATCGGATCCCCGTAAAATTCGGAATTGATCCAAATACATCCGCTTTTCGGGATCCTTCGGAAACGGCCCATAATACCAGCCGTACTCCTTAAACATACTGACATCAAGGCGTTGGTTGCCAAGATACTGGGTGCGGATAGCATCGCCCGACCGTTGAAACACCCAAATCACATTAATCGTGTCGGGTGATCGGAACTTGTAATCGACATAGTGCATGTTCAGGGTACTATACCCGTTCCGTGATCCGATGTCATACTTGTAGGCATTGCGAAAATCCTGTTCCAATCTCGCAAGCACAAAATTTCCGTACCCATCGACCGCTTGCTGCGACCAACTGCTGTCTTCCTGCTTTGCGACACCTGCCCACAAAAGCGTGAAGCCAATCAACGCAAACGCGGCCATTCCCATTGTCGCGGCCATTTCAATAAACGTGAAACCGCCGTTGCTTCTGATCCTAATACGCATGGTCATCCCCTTTTCATCCAGACCTTACCGTCAATTCTCATCAACCCAAGTCGGCAACACATTCACAAAAAAATCAATCCGTTCCGGACCGCCAATGGGTGGCGCAGCCATTCCATCTTGAAAGACAGACTGTCGAGGATTGTTCCAAGTAATCCAAGTATGGATTTTATACCAATCTAATGTAGTATTGGTAGTTGCCGGATTGTCATACGCCTCAACATCGCCGAAATATATCGTCCCAAACACCTGCCGGAAGCCATCGCCACGACGGTCAATCAAAACGCGTTCGCCGCGTAGATCGCCATGCTGTAATTCGGCTTGCCAAGTGTCCGGTAGTTCCTGATGAACCCGTCCGGCGACGTATTCGGTGCGCTGCCGCAACAATTCGGCAGCCATTTTATACTCGAACTCGGATTCAATACCGACTCGACCGAGTGCGAAGGTCTTTATTGTACCGACGGATGCGATACCCAGTATTAGAAAACTTGCCGCCGCTTCCATCAAAGACAAGCCACCGCGTTTGGCGGATCGGCGCAGCCATCCCGGAATCATCCGTCTCTTCATTACCACCATTTGCTATTCCTCCCATCATTGCCTTGTGGCGACATCCATAAGCAAAGGTAAACCGGGAAATTGTTATAAAATCACCCGGCGACAATGCTATTCGCTAAGGTTGACCTCGAACAACCGCGGGTTGTCGGCAACGTGAGCGGCGGTATCGCGATCGATCACGCCCTTTGCCATCAACCGTTGGAGGTCCTGATCCAACGTCTGCATACCGGCTTTTCCACCAGCTTGAATGACCGATGGAATTTGATAAATTTTATCTTCACGAATCAGGTTGCGCACCGCCGTCGTGGCAATCATGATTTCACACGCTACGACCCGGCCTTTGCCATCCTTCTTCGGCAACAGTTTCTGGGAAACTACCGCTTCCAACGATTCGGCAAGCATCGAGCGCACCTGCGTTTTCTGACCCGAGGGGAAAATGTCGATGATACGGTCGATTGTTTTCGCCGCGCTCGACGTATGCAAGGTCGCCAGTACCAAATGACCGGTTTCCGCTGCCGTCAATGCGAGCGAAATCGTTTCCAAGTCGCGCATTTCACCGACCAGAATCACATCAGGGTCTTCACGCAACGCACTGCGAAGTGCATTGGCAAAGCTGTGCGTATTGGCGCCCAGTTCCCGTTGATTGATCATACAGTTCTTCGATGAGTGGAAGAACTCAATCGGGTCTTCAATTGTGATAATGTGAAGAAGTTTGTACTCGTTGATATGATCGACCATTGTCGCCAATGTAGTAGACTTACCGGAACCGGTTGGCCCTGTAAGCAATACCAGACCGCGGTCTTTCATTGCGAGTTCTTTCAGAACTTCGGGAATTCCCAATTCTTCAAAACCGTGGATTTCGGCTGGAATCGTCCGAAACACCGCAGCATACCCTTGAATCTGGGAAAAGATATTGACGCGGAAGCGCGCCTTCGGTTTCGAAATCTGACGCTGCTTGAGCGGATCAAAGATCATGTGCGACATATCGAGCTCTTTTTGCTCTTCAAGCCGCTCTTGTTGATCGTCGGACAGAAGCTCAAACAACGACTCCCGCAATTCATCGGGCGGGGTTTCGGGCAATGCGAGTTTACGCATCTTGCCGTGCACCCGGATCATTGGTATGGATCCGGAGCTTAGATGCAAGTCAGAAGCGCCCTGGTCAACTGCAAAATGCAAAAGTTCGTCAACAACCACCGTACACCTCGCGATATCGGCCACCACAGCACCGGCACATCACACTGACATGCCGGTGCAATCGGCAACCAATCGTTTCAAGCCGTCACTGGATAGATTACCAGTGCGGTTAAAAGCGGATCAACCTTCTTCGGTCGGAAGACCATATCCGAAGAACTTACCGGACGCGATTTCCATCGTCACGGTCTTGCCAGCGCCACCCTTCATTTCACCGGTCGAAACCGCTTGAATCTGGGTAATTGGATTGGCGCCGATGATAGTAAACGACCATTGACGTATCGTCGCCGGGTCGAGAGTTAAATATCCACCGGTTTCCAACGCTTCCACCGACGGCGGATCTTCGCCGAGGTCTTGCGCATACATTTTCGCGGCATTAAGAATGGCACCGATTGTCGCTTGCGCATCCGCCGCACGGGCACCTTGCACGTATTCGATGTAGATCGGCACCGAAATCGCTGCCAAAATGGCGACGATTACCACCACGACCAATACTTCGATTAACGTGAAGCCCTTGGACTTACGAATGATCTTCATCATTGTTTCACCTCCAAGTGTCGAACGTCTATGAACTGAACGATTGGCGCCGGGGATTATCCCTTTGCCTGCTGCTGTAACGATACATTCTCAGAATGGCTTTTGCAACTACTCGGTTCGAAAACGAAAGCTCGCAAGAACCACCCCAAGAGTATCAGATACGAAACTCAATTTGAGCGGCACATCTTACCTATATGTTAGGCAACTTCAATGCCACAATAAAAACCTGAATGGGGTGTTAAGAAAAAATGAGTCCAATCCGGCAATTACATGCCTTTGGGCTCATTTCCATGGTTCGGAAGGTTAGATTGACTGACGAGGAAACGATACTACTCTGCAAACTTGCCAAGAAATTCGTGCAAATTTTGCACGAATGGCTCTCAGAGCGAACGTTTTACTTGGCTGACTGTTGTAATAGCCAACCCGATTGTGATCCCCACCAAGAAAAACGACCAATGCACCCGACCGAGGACCGCCCCGAATTGCTGTAAAAGCAATGCCACTTCGGAAACCGGGATCGTAAGTTCGAATCTTACCGACCACCACCATTCCGCCACCATTTTCGCAATCGCTAATGCAAAAAGGGCAGCAGCAAAGGTGTAAACCTTGATTTCCATTGCGGTTAACACGTTCGGAACTCCAAACGCAATCGCCCGTTGCGCCATCATTCGGGCAGAAGGGATTGCAATCGGCACCGGCTCAGCGAGGATTCGTCCGAGGTTTGCCGGGAGTTGGAATTCTTCGCGTTCGTTCATCGCTTCCTCAAATTCGCCAAAAGATACTACACTCCTCGCTCGAATAAAAATATGTAAGATTCTCGTGTGTCAATCGGTTAGAGGAACTTGCTACTTACAAGGTTGCACCACACAACTCCATTCCTTGATCCATACCGAGACTAACCGGATATTCCTTAACGCTCCGATCCAATTTGATGGTTTTTGACGTCGATCCGTGCTTTTTTCAACAACTCGAATCGTTCACTCCGTTCGAACTCGGTGAGTTTGAGAACCTTGGCGAGCATCGCCAATCCCGCCTCTACCTCTTCAACAACCACATCAGTCGCCCCCAACATTAACAAGGAATCCGAATCGTTGAGATACTTCGTGCGCACGAACACTGGTGTGTTCGGGGCGTTTTTTCGAGCATACGCGATAGCTCGCTCCGCCGCCTTGTGATCATTTATCATTAATACTAAACCGCGGGCGCTCTTGACATGAGCGTTCTCCAACGCTTCGGGCGTAGCGATGTCGCCGTAATAAACCGGTTCACCAAGTTGCCGCGCCTCACGCACCCGGGTCACATCGAGTTCGATAACGAGATATTGCACGCCTACTCTCTTCAGTGCTCGCGCGAGCGCTTGCCCTCCGATACCGAAGCCAACGATAACGACATGATCGCGGTACTTGCTGTGAACCGGGGACGGATTGTCGATGCCGCGTACGCCTAGGATGCTTTCCAACCGGCGAAGTTTGAGGGCGCCTGCTGTAAATTTGGGCGACAGACTAATAACCATCGGAGTTACAATCAAAGTCAGAATTCCGGCGTTCAGTAACAACGCAGCCTCATTCGAATCAATGATTCCGAGCTGCTCTCCGGCTTTCATCATAATAAAGCCGGTTTCTCCAAACTGTGCGACTCCCAAGCCTGCAATCGTTGCGATTTGAAGCGGAAACCGCATCAGCGCATATCCAAACGAAGCAATCAGCGCCTTGCCAAACAACAGTACGACAAATAACAACCCGATAATCAGCAGATTTTGCATTGCGAACCGGAAATCGAACATCATTCCAACCGAAATGAAGAAGAAACTGGTAAAAATGTCTCGTAGGGTGTGCACGTTTGCTGTTGCGCGGTGACTGTGTTCGGTGTCGGCGAGGATCATCCCAGCGAGAAATGCTCCGAGAGAAAGCGATAAACCGATGTACGAGGTGAACCAAGCCGTACCGATGCACAGAGTGATAACCGTAAACAGGAACAGCTCGCTGCTACGCAATCGATCGACTTTTTCAAACAGCTTTGGTACCGCCCACCGCGAAATAACCAGTATCAATACTATGATAATCGCGGCTTTCATCATGGCGAAACTGATATCGAAGAGCGGATTCCCCCCACCATCGCCAGCAAGAATCGGTAAGATTAAAAACATCGGAACGATACAAAGGTCCTGAAAAATGAGCGTTCCAATAATGATTCTTCCGTGTGGCGCATCAATTTCTTGACGGTCGGTCAACGTCCGCAATACAACTGCCGTACTTGACGATAACGCGAAAGCAATGCCATAAAAAAGCGATTTCTCCATCGATTGATCGAAGTATAACGCCAAACCGGTGACGACCGCTGTTGTTAAGCCTACTTGCAACGTACCACCAATCGAGATCAATCCCCAGATTTTGATTAACCGTTTTAACGAATATTGTAAACCGATCGAAACCAGCAACAGAACGACGCCAAATTCGGCATACAACTGGATATGGGCTTTTTCGTCAACAAGTGAGAAGCCGTGGGGACCAATTAATACCCCAGCAATCAGAAGAATAGTGATAATGGGAAACTTGAATCGGGAAAGGATAAGTGAGGTTAAAACACTCACGCCGGCGACCACAATTAATTCTCTGAACACTTCTACTGTTATGGGATCCTGCATTACTTGGAGTTCTCCGTTCCTTACTCTCGAATATCGTCAAGACATATCGCTACTGTGAACAGCGATACACATTGATATCGCACGGTTGAATCGGCGAAGAAAGGTGACGTGTGGCTATTCGCCAGATGCGGCAATCATTCGTTGGCGCGCGCGATGCAAGTGACTCTTCACAGTACCTTCCGCTTGCTCGACGATTTCGGCTATCTCGGAAATTGAGAAGTTTTCCAAATAGAACATCGTTACGACCGACCGCTGCAATGGTGTAAGCGTCGCTAACATCCGCTCGATCCGTTCCCGTTGGTCGAGTGCGACATCGGCTGGGAGGGCAGGATCAGCATCAACCTCTTCGAGTAGTTCAGCGGTATCAACCCTACCAAAGGCTTTCGCACGCTCACGGAGTGCGGTACGATAAGCAATCTTCCAGACCCAAGTCGAGAGTGCACTTTCGCCGCGAAACGAGGCTAATCCCTGCCAAACGGATATCCATACTTCCTGTAATACGTCAGGGACCCGTGATCGGTTCGGAAGCAAGCGGGCAAGCAGAGTCGCGATTTTGGGGGATTCGCGCTCTACCATCGCAGAGAATTCCGACTGACTCATTAACAAGCGTCTGTCCTTGGATTGGAAGAAACTGTACAAAATGGGAATATCGCGCCGCTAATCCAAGTCTGATTGGAATATGTTTGATTGTTGCAACCGGTGCAACCTTTTATTAACATCGGCACACACACTACTTGAACACAGTCACGGAAATGCCGTAAGGAGGTATCATGGCAACGCAAACTTCGACAGCAACCCCTCCCGCCGTCCCAGCGACGGCGTCTATCACCGATAGCGCGAATAAAAAAGTGAAAATCAGTATTGATGCTGCCACGGGAAAAACAAACAAGGTTGTTATCGTCGGCAACGATACAGTCGCAGACATCAACATCAGTAAATCCGATACCGATCCAGCAATAACTATCGATGCGGGTGATTTCCCGCACGAAGTGGCACGCGGTTTCAAAGAGTCGGGTCTCGACATGGTAGCATTACTTGTACCACTTGGCTTCTTCGCCGCATGTGCTTTTATCGTTTGGATTGTTATTCGCAATTATCAAAGACGGGTGGAGATGCAACATGAAGAGCGAATGGCGGCAATCGAGAAGGGGGTAACTTTACCATCTGATGTGAACGTAATGAAGCTCATTGAGAAAACCGATAACGTGAAAGTTCACAACCCCTACAAGTGGCCGCTCATTCTCACTTTTGGCGGTCTTGCATTGATTGTTGCCAATATGCTCCAAGGAGATTGGGACGATTTTGGCTTCGGATTAGTGTTAATGGCGATCGGTGGTGCACTCTTCTTCGCCCATTTTCTGCGGAACCGGGAGCGCAATGGAATTTTACCACCCCGCCCGCCAACACCACCAAATCTGTAGTGAATCGAAGTAGTTTTCCTTCGCATCATTTCGCGGAGACAGCGGAAGCGGGGTGCTTGAAGCGGCATCCCGCTTTATTTTTCCCATTGTTGGCTGGATCACATTGAAAGTGTGACGGTGGAGATTCCCGTTTTTTACCTTACATTGAGAAGATTACTTTGCACTGCATTCGGGCACGGTAATCGGTTGTATTTTCTACCCATTTGTTTTCGTAGTTAGGAGCTTGCATGACCCCGCTTCGTTACATCGACGCTCACCGACAACTATTCCTTGACGATTTGTTTACGTTTCTTCGCTTTCCCTCAATTTCCACCAGCCCGGAGAACCGGGTTGATGTCCATCAGTGTGGAAAGTGGCTCGCGGATAAGTTTACCAGTCTCGGTTTTACTAACATCAAGTTGAATGAAACGCCCGGACACCCCATCCTCACCGGAGAATGGATGAATGCCGGCGCGAGTGCCCCGACAATTTTGTTGTATGGCCATTACGACGTCCAACCGGTCGATCCGTTGGAGCTATGGTTAAAAGGCCCCTTTGAGCCGTGGATCGATGGCGACCGGATCTATGCCCGTGGCTCGGCGGATGATAAAGGGCAGGTTTGGATTCATGTCTGTGGTTTGGAAGCACAACTCAAGACCAATGGAAAACTTCCCGTCAATGTGAAATTGCTGATCGAAGGGGAAGAGGAAATCGGCAGCCCGAATCTGGTGACCTTTGTCGCTTCTCATAAAGATGAGTTGAAAGCGGACATCGTCGTCATTTCCGATACCGGAATGTTTGCTGACGATTTACCGACACTTGCCTATGGACTGCGGGGACTTGCCTACTTCCAAATTGATTTAGAGGGACCGAACCGCGACCTGCACAGCGGTCAATACGGCGGCGCGGTTGCCAACCCAGCGTTTGAGTTAGCTCGGATTATCGCACAACTGAAGACGCCGCAGGGTGTTGTGACGATTCCGGGATTTTATGATGCCGTTCGCGCACCTACCTCGGAAGAACGGAAAGAGTGGGCGACGCTGCCCCACAGCGATACCGAGTACATGGCGGAATTAGACGTCGATGCGATTCCCGGCGAACAATCTTTTTCGACACTGGAGCGGTTGTGGGTACGTCCGACATTGGAAGTGAATGGTCTGCTCTCCGGTTTTACCGGGGAAGGTGCTAAAACCGTTCTACCGGCAAAAGCGATGGCGAAAATCTCCTGCCGGTTAGTACCGGATCAAGATTTCAAAGACATTGAAGAGAAGTTTGTCGCATTTGTCACTTCACTCTGCCCTCCCGGCTGTAAAATGAAAGTTACTAAACATCACGGTGGACAACCGGTCATCACCGAACGAGAAAACTCCTTCGTGAAAGCTGCCGAGCGAGCATTGAAGGACGCTTTTGGGAAAGACCCGGTGTACACTCGAATTGGCGGCTCGATTCCGATTACAGCAGCGTTTAAAGAAACGCTTGGCCTCGATACGGTGCTGCTGGGATTCTCGCAACCGAATGAAAATGCACACTCACCGAATGAATGGCTCAGTCTGAAGAATTTCGAACGCGGCGTTGTCACTAGCGCCCTCTTCTGGGAAGAAGCAGCGAAGCAGTGATCTCGTAGCCGCGATATTCCTGTCGCGGTTTAGGTAATGGTATTCGTAGGGGCGGCTGGCAGCCGCCCTTTCGCATTTCGGTACTGGTAATCGCATTTGGGTACCGGCAATTCTCCAGAATTGCATCTTCTTTGTACAGGTCAGGAGACCTGTCGGTACCCATCGTAGGGGCGTGCCGCGCACGCCCTTTTTTATTTGAGCAACAGCAATTTACTGGTCTGCGTGAAATTGCCGGACTGTAACCGGAGGAAGTAGGTTCCGGTTGATAGCGATTTTCCATCGAAGGTCACAGTGTACATACCGGGATTCTGATGGAAGTTGACGAGGGTGGCAACTTCGCGACCGGACACATCGTACAATTTCAAATCGACGGCGCCCGTTTTAGGAATCGTGTATTCGATGGTCGTCGTCGCATTAAACGGATTGGGATAATTCTGTTTGAGCGAACACTCTTGTGGTATTCCATCCCCGACGCGATCCACCACACCGAGCGCTTGCGAACAGTCGTAGATGCCGAGGTTTCCTCCATCCGCAACAAACAGGTGATTTCCATTCACAGTAATCCGGCTAGCATTCCCTTGGGTATTGTAGTATCCGACTTCATGGGGAGCGAGTGAATTGGAAACATTCACGATTCGTATACCCTCCGAGTAGTCGGCGAGATAGGCATAAATCCCACTCTTTACGACGTGACTCATCGTACCGGGCGTATCCAGAAATCCGACTTCGTGGGGATTGACCGGATTTGAAACGTCGATTATGCGCAGACCAGAAGTGTAATCGGCGACATAGGCATACGCGCCATCGACATCGACATCCATCGAAAAACCGGGCGTATCGTAAAATCCTATCTCGAGAGGATGTACCGGATCTTGAATAGAAATCACTCGGAGTCCGCGTTGGTAATCGGCGACATAGGCATAATTACCGGATAGTTTAACACCGAAAGCAAAATCGGGAGTAGTCACACTGCTAATCTCATAGATACTTTCCGGATTGCCACAATGAAGAATCCGCAGACCGCCAATCTGGTCGGCGACGAAGATGAGGGAATCTCTTACCTCGAAATCTTGCGGAACATCAGGTAGATCGCAATCTTCCAATCGAATCAGCGAATCCGGATTGGAAATGTTATAGAGAGTTACCTTACTCACCCAGGCGGTATCGACATCTTGAAAAGACCCGACTACTGCAATGTTTCCACTTATCGTTACTGCGGTTATTGTACCCGGTTGTTCAAACCGCGCAGCATGTTGCGGATGGCTCGGATCGGAAACATTGACTGTTCGCAGATAGTCGCCATCGGTGAGATATGCGTAATTGCCAGTTAAGTCTACATCTACGACATTATAGGTTAGACACCATCCAGCAACGAGCGGCATGTTCGGCAAACTACGATATAACAAACCCTGCTTGCCGCATGCGGTGTAATAGAAACGATTGGAAATGGAGAAATCGGAGTAATAGTCTCCGGTAAAATCATCCGAACCATATTGACTACTCTGATGTATCCAAAACTGTCCGGATTGGCTACATCGAGGATGCGCTGATAATACTCACTATGAAATGTTGGATGCGGAAATTGCTCATCCGACCAACCGTAATAACTGCTGATGTAGGCGTAGTTATCGGATACGGTAAAACAAAAGATTGCGCTTCCTCTTGATCTGAGACCGCCTTGTCCACTTCCCGCTTCCCTGTAATCACCTCTGATTTGAGGATTCGCTGGGTTGGTAACATCGATCACCTGTAAATATCCAATTAAAGTAAACACGCCGCTTTGTCCAGTGACATAAGCATAGTTACCAGAGACTTCGACATTGGATGGATTACTCATTGTATTAGGAATACTTATTAAAACCATTTGTGCCGGATTCGCAACATCGATGATAGATAAACCTCCATAGATTACGTAGGCGTAGTTACCAGAGATCGCGACATCACGAGCAAAAGCGCCCTGAACGAAATATGTTCCAACGAATTGCGGGTTTGAAGGATTCGATACATTGATAGCGTGCAATCCCGAACTTCCATCGGCGACGTAAGCAAAATTGCCCGAAATCGCTACACAGTTCGCTATTCCTGGGGTATCATAAAAACCAACTTCGTGAGGATTCGTCGGATCGGCGACATTGATAATTCGCAAACCGAAACTCCCATCGGCGACATATACAAAACTATCGGCAACAGCTAACTCCAATGCTGACCCTGGCGTATCGCAATATCCCAATTCCTGAGAATGAGCAGGATTGGTTGTGTTTACGATACGGATTCCAGAATTCCCCAGGGAAACATAGCAGTAATCGCCAGCGGTGGCGACT
>JAOTSC010000020.1 GCA_030247525.1 bacterium
ATAATACCCGGGTTGCGATGTTTGCGCGGGAAGCGTTCCGGTAGAGCGAATCGGCGAGGGCGAGGGCAAAATCCATCGAATCGGCAAACGCGCCTCGTCCGACTTTCAAATCGATCACCAGACCATCAAGCCCTTCGGATAATTTCTTGCAGAGAATGGATGCGGTGATGAGCGGCACGGCGCGTACCGTCGCAGTAACATCGCGGAGCGAATACATCTTGCGGTCGACTGGCGCGAGTTCGGCAGTCTGTCCGGCGAGGACACAACCGATTTTCGGGAGGAGTTGCTTGATCTCTTCGAGGGATAATCGGGTCTGAAATCCGGGAATGGCATCAAGTTTATCGAGGGTACCGCCGGTATGACCTAAACCTCGGCCGGAAATCATCGGGACGTAACAACCATCGGCAACCAAGAGCGGGGCGAGCATAAGGGAGATTTTATCGCCGACGCCGCCAGTCGAATGTTTATCGACGACCGGACCCGGCAAGCCCTCCCAACGGAGCCGCTCGCCGGTCTCGACCATGGTCTCGAGCAGTACTGAGGTCTCGGCGGGCACCATGCCGCGGAAAAAGACCGCCATCAAGAATGCCGCCATCTGGTAGTCGGGCACTTCTTCGCGGTGGTATCCGAGGACGATTTGTTTGATTTCTTCGGGTGTGAGTTCGTACCCGGCTTGTTTCGCTTCGATAAGGTCGACGATAGTTTTCATAATCGTTTAAGTTAGCTTTATCACAGGGGATGGGCAATAGGAGTTATCACGTTACGCGGCTTGGATAGTGGCAATCTCATTGTTAGATACAACTGTTTTTTTTTGAGATCGCGACATCATTCTGCTTCGAATCTACTTCGCAGGATACTTCGTTCCATTCCTCGCGAATCCGATTTTGTAATGTGTATCATTCCTATCTCGGGGTAGGGGCGGGCTCCCACGCCCGCCCAGTAAAGTGATTCTTATTGACTTATGCTCTCATACCTAGTGCTTGATTGATGAAAACTAGAATTTTGCTACTCTCTGACTCGCTTCTACTGATATAAATTGGGATTTCACCATGAGGCATGCCAATTTGAACTTTATACTCATTGTATTTTCTAGGTTTTGCATAAGCATAAACAAAAAAACCAATTACACCACCAAAAATACCGATTATTATACCTAAAGGTTCGCTTATCGCTGTTGCACCGATCAATGAACCCAAAATAATACAAACGATCATGATTGAACAGCCAATTCCCTTCTTTTGTTTATATTCAGGGTCATTTTCGTCTGTCTTTTCTTCTGCAACTACACGACATGACGATATCTGATTTGTATAGAACGTGTTTTCATCAATCGTAACTCGATGAGACGTTATGATCAGTTCTCCAACTTGACCAACAAGTACTTCTTGTGGAATTAGTTGGAAGTTCGCTATTTTGACATCAGACATTATCCACTCCTTTTCTTAGCGAAAACTCGAACAGTACTATAGTAAAGTTCAATTGAATCTATGTAAGGTTGTGTCGAAGTTCTTGTAATCACTATAAGCTATAATGTGAATCTTCTTTCCTGACGCATAATTTATTTCTCTAAGATATTTAACGACCTCATCTGTACTGATAAATCTTAGTTGTGGTTCATCTTTTAATAAGTTGTAACAGATTACTAGATAGTTGGCAATCTTGAGACTATGAGTGTCAGTAATTGTGACTGGTATATTCTTGCTGAGAGATTTAACTTGAAGCAGATAGTTTTGTTTTGTTGTCTCACTGTAAACAATGGCATCAACTCCTTTTGCGTTCCTTGAAGTCACCGTCACACAAAAACCTTGTTTCGAGAGCTTGTAACAAACATAGTGTACACCTGCCATGCCAGTTATATGCTTACTGTTTGACATCTTACATATCCCTTTCCGTTCATAGCTAGAAGTCGTTTACAAGTAGAACATCTCTAATCTACTGTTTATTTTTTACTTAGCAAACGTTTGAAAGTATCTTTCACATATTTTCGTCATCTTTTGATTTTAGTTTTAATTATACGGAAATGATTCGAGTTACTATGTTTTTGCAGTATCAACTTTCGTATCATTTTGAATGATGTATACAATTCCAACTACAGGCGATGAGCGTTTGTGGGTACTCTGTGAGAAGAGAAACACATTGACCTACCTCGTCCTAACTACTAGACACAACACTTTTACTCTTTCCTGCTTTCTATAGCAGGTCAAGCAAGCAATTGATTTTTGCGAGTGACTACACCACCGGCAGCATCCGGGTAACGATGTCGACTCCCATTTGTTTCAGGAATTCGTTCGGGGACTCGCCGCCCAACATCAAGAAAGTAAATCGATTCGGGACAGTGCGTTCACTGCCATCCTTTAAGCGTAACACAACATCGGTATCGGTTATGCGGACCAGATTCGATTCGTACAGTACCTCGATGCGTTTCTTGGCAACCGCTTGATCCAACGCTTCCCGGTTACGCGCCATCGCTCCGGCAAAACTATTTTTCCGGTAACTCATCGTAACGCGGTTCGAGCCTTGGTTCGACAATGCCATCGCCGCTTCCAGTGCGCTATCGCCGCCGCCGACGATTAAGACATCGGTATCGTGATACTCCGTTGCATCGATTAATTGGTAGGTCACTTTCGATAGCTCTTCGCCCGGTACCCCTAATTTTCGCGGGGTACCCCGTTTACCAACCGCTAATATGACGGTCTGGGCAGAAAACACGTCGGTATCGGTTTTCACGGCGAAATGTCCATCGGATTGCTTCACGATATTCACACAACGGGTATGTTCCTGAATCGCGACTCCAGTATTTTGGACAATCGTTTTCCACACATCGAGTAACGCTTCCTTCGAAGTATCCTGTACCCACAGATTCCCGTAGAGGGGAATTTCCAATGGTTCCGCCATCACGAATTTATTGCGGGGATACTTACGGATCGTCGACGCCAATTCTTCCGCTTCGATGGTCAATGCATTTAAATTATGCTTCTTCGCCGACAGTGCCGCCGATAATCCCGCGGGTCCAGCGCCTACGATAATCGTATCGAAAACGCCTTCTTTCGGTGCGATTTTTCCCAGCAGTTTATCTATCACCATTCTGCCTTCATTGACGGCATGTTTGATCAGCGCCATCCCGCCCAATTCACCGACGATGTACAAGCCGGGAATATTCGTCTCAAAATTCTCTTGTACGAATGGCACTTGCACTTTCCGCCCACTCCCTAACCGTACCAACACCAATGCGCCGGTTGGACAGACTGAAGCGCATTTCGCGGCGCCGGTGCAAAGTGCGGGATCGGGCAATACCGCCTTATGATTCACTAACGCCAACGCATTATCCGGACAGACTGAAACGCAGGAACCGCAACCGATACAACTGCCAACATCGATGGCGGGCTTGAGCGGCGCGGTTTCGTCTTCCGGCAAATTGGGATCGACAATCGGGGCTTTTTTCAAATCGTACATCGCGAGGGGCGTACCGCACTTAGAGCAAAAAATCGCACTCTTCGTTACCGGAGTGTTGCACTGCGAGCATGACACGGTCGGCAGTGAGACCTTGATGCCCGCCCCTGTGCTACCGGTTCCCGATGATACGTGAGTCGATTGCTTCCGCAGTTTTTTCAAGTGGAGGTGAATGGGGATTCCCATGAAGACAATCGCAATAACAAATATGAGCAGCGAATCCATGCTAACGTCTCGATCCTGTTAAAACCAACGGTACCCTAAAAAGATTGCTACAGTGACATGAATCGCCGCCGCGCCGTACATCAAATAGGTCAGAGGCTTATGAAACACGTGCCACCAGTGAAACAATGCTTGTGCAGTGTCAAGCAACCGCATCTTGCGGACGAGCAGCGATTTCCGCTTTGCTAACGCAAGAATGCGTTTCGCTTGTTCCGAAGCAATTCCCTCGCTCGCAATAGCTTGTTTTAGTTCGCGGATTTGACGAACCCGGCTAATATCATCTTGTATGATGAACTTCAATGCCGTAAGTGCATCGGCGCCTTGCACTCCTTCCGGAATCGATGAGATGGCGTCGATTTTATCGAAGATGGGGTGTTGTAATCCCAGTTCTTTCCGCAACGCCCCCACCAGTCGCCGGTCTTCTTCCATCAATTCCTGCATCGACAATTCGGAACCAGCCAGCGACTTCGGAATTTGACTGTACAACCATTTTCCAATGATACCGGAAAGTACGACACCCCACATCGCCCAAAAACTCAAGGCAACCAAACCATCGACTTTTCCAGTGCTATGAAAGAGAATGAGCATCGGCCCGCAGAGACCCATGAAGATGTGTACTTGCAGCCAAATCCGTATCGGTCCCCAATTTTTCATCCACGATACCCGCTTCCGTGCGTAATACACCAGAATCGAGAGCATCATGAGCATCCCGAGAATGCCGAGTCCGTGCCCCAGCGTTCCGCCCGGTTTCCAGTGATCGTGCATCGGTGAAAATGAGCGGCTGATTTCTACTTCGGGGCTGTCGTAAACGGGAAGACTATAGTACGGATAACCGCGTAACATTAGAGTTAAAAAAACTCCGATCATCACAGCGGCAAGCAGATATGGCAAGATTTTCGAGAATGTTTTCATAGTCGCAAGGGATCGTTTGGTTACTTGTTGGGAACGCTACGTAAACGGAAACTGGTATCGAGCATCCAGCGAATCTCTTGACCGGAGTCGGTGTTCCAAAGTTCGACCCCGCTTCCGAAGCTCCAGTCATTCCACCAATAGGAAAGGGATGCACCGCCATGAGTTAGGACAAATTGCGAACCGGGTTTTCTGTCGGCATTCAAGTATTGATTCGCTTCCCAACCCCATTCCATTCTTCCGGTTAAACGTTGCACGAGTTCCCGTTCCAACGAGATGTCCACCCCATTTCCGTAGTAGTACAAATTATTGTTGTAGCGATACCCAAGATTGGCATAGAGCGGTGTCGTCCAAAGGGTATTGGCGGTTGCGCCGGCACTCAAAGACACTCCGGTCTCATTGTCGGAACTGCGGCGTTGCCAACGGGCATCACCCCGTAATGATAGGTATGATTTTGCCCGCCAATTTGCTCCGACCGAGAAGTCATAGCGGGGATCGGATTCAAATAGCGTGTCGGCAATCGAATACAACGAACGTAACGGTTTTAGATTTCGACGATAGGCAACCGATTGCCGGAATCGCCACTCGCTTTGCCGGGGCGCTTCATTGAGGGTGAGTTATAAATCGCTGATTCGTAACCCGATTTATCGGTATTGTTATCGCGCCAAACGAAATCGGTTTCACTACTATGATAAATGAAAAATCCCGGCGAAGGCATCCACATCACAAATTCACTAAGTAATCTGCGATCGGTTTCCCCTTTGAATTGTTGTTCGAGAATGGATACGCCAAGCCGATTACCGGAACTGGGTAGATACTCAGTTGCGATACCGAATTTCTGAGTTTCATTGCCGATGCCATTGGTTGTTACATCCGGTTCGATGCCGCCGAATGCCGACACCTCCTGTTGTTTGTTTATTCGGTAAATCGCGCGTCCGCCATCGAGGAAACCAATTCCACCAAAACCACGACTCCCTAAGCGTCCAGTTTGCAATTCAAATACCGAATCGGGTTGCCAACCCAACCACAACTCATATAATCGGGTTTGGCTGTACGAACTACGAAAATCCCGACGTAATCGGGCATCTACTTGTCCGTGAAATTTACCGCCAAACAATTGCTCGAAACTCGCTTTGCCACGCATCGACGGTTCAAACCCTTCGGAACCGCCATCGGCATTCCAACCGTACATTCCCGCAGAGAACCGCCCATTTACAATCGGATTTGCTAATCCCCAACTGCTTCCGAGCAAGAGGGCAACCGTCATAACTACCATTCGAGGTCTGCGCACAATCAAGCGCGAAATTCTTTTAATGTCCACGCTGCTCTAACCCCCCCTCGCGGATTCGATTGCGCAAATTCGGTCCTTCGCTACCATCGGGATGACACTGGTAGCATCTCGCATCCAAACATTGATAACCCGAAACGCCGTTATGATCTCCATTAATGCTATTGCACCCACCATGACAAGTGATACAATTGAATAAAATGTAGGTGGTCGAAGTGGTATGACAGTTCGCACAAGTGATATTGCGATGTCGACCAGACGTGATCGGGAACCAGGTGTGATTACTTAAGCGACCTTGTGTCCAAGCATTGTCGGTCGCGTAATGACAAGTAACGCAATTGGTCGTCATGATATTCGACGATGCTTGATGATCCGCGGGATAGATATTCGGGTTACTTCGAATATGGCACTGGTAACAGTCACGCGGGGTGCCGCTATACTGATTGTTCAAATGGCATTCGGTACAAGTCGCTTGGGTATGGCGTCCTTGCAGTGCAAATGCTGTCGCATGGTTGAAACTCGAATTCCAATTCGGACCGCCGCTGGTATGACAAGTGTTACAAGCGGACACGGGATGAGTCGCCGCGGTGTGTGCCGGATTGGTCGCGCCGGTGTAATCGGTTTGATGACAACTGTAACAGTCGGAAGCAGTCCCGGTGTATTGTCCATTTGGATGGCACTCATTGCAATCGGTCGGATTCGGCGATAGATGATTCCCCGTTAACGCAAAGGTGGTCGTATGTGTAAAGACACCAGGTTGCCATGCCGGACCGCCATTGCTGTGGCAGGTGCCACAATTCGCCAACGGGAAAAATTGTGCGGTATGTACCGGATTCGTTGCACCTTGGTACTGCGTTTGATGGCAACTATAACAGTTGGTTGGTGTTCCAGTGTACTGTCCATTCGTATGGCAGCGGTTACATGCCGTGGGGTTGGGGGATTGATGATCATTCATCAGGGTATACGCTGAATGAGTAAACGCTGCTGGTTGCCATGCTGGACCGCCATTGCTATGACAAGTTCCACAATTCGCCGACGGGAAAAATTGTGCGGTATGTACCGGATTCGTTGCGCTCTGATACTGCGTTTGATGGCAACTAAAGCAATCGGAGGGTGTTCCGGCATATTGCCCATTGGAATGGCATTGATTGCATGTAGTTGGTGTGGGGGACTGATGATCGTTCAACAATGGGAACGTCGTATGGGCGAATGTTGAAGGCCGCCAATCGGGACCACCACTGGTATGACAACTTGCACAAGCCGACGACGGGAAACCAGCAGCGGTATGAGCAGGATTGGTTGCATTCTGATATTGCGTTTGATGACAACTGTAACAATCAGAAGGCGTACCCGCATACTGCCCATTGGTATGACATTCATTGCATGCCGTCGGAGTAGGCGACTGATGATCGTTTACCAACGGGAAAACGGTGTGCGGGAAAGTCGCAGGACTCCAGTTTGGCCCGCCATTAGCATGACACGTCGCGCATGCTGAAGGCGGGAAACCTGACGTAGTATGCGGTGGATTCGTTGCGCCTTGGTATTGGGTTTGATGACAGCTATAGCAATCGGTCGGCGTACTCGCATACTGGGTATTGGTATGGCATTCGTTACAAGCGGTAGGTGCCGGCGATTGATGATCGTTCACCAATGGAAATGTGGTGGTATGAGTATACACCACTTGATGCCAATCTGTTCCACCACTCGTATGACAGGTATTGCAGTTGGCACTTGGGAAGAATTCTTCGACGTGCACTGGATTCAGCGTCTGTTGATATGCCGTTTGATGACAACCAATGCACTCCCGCGGTGTGCCGGTATATTGACCGGTCGTATGGCACTGATCGCACCGGGTGGGGCTCGGCGATGCATGGGTGCCGTTTAACGGGAACGTCGCATGATTGTTGAACCGGTTTCCGCCATCATCCCAATCGTTGTCGGAAGGTAGGTGGCAGGGAATACAATCGTGAGAGTAGTTCCGGTGCTCCGGTTCCTCTTGGACCGCTTCATTGAAATCATTTTCATGACAACCCCAACAAGTTGTCGGGGTATTGCTGTATTGGTTGTTGATATGGCATTCATTGCATTCTCGCGGCGGGGTACGATGGCGGTTTTGCAATACATAAACACGGTCGTGATTAAAGTTTGCCGGTTGCCAATTGGGGCCGCCATCGCTGTGACAGTCCCGGCATTCGGTCTGGGGAAAGACGCTTGCCGAATGGACGGGATTGGTCGCCCCTTGGTAATCGCTTTGGTGGCAGTTTTGACATTCGCGCGGCGTGCCGGTGTATTGTCCATTTGTATGACAGCTCGCGCACACGATTTGCCCGTGCCGGTTGTTTAATGGGAATACGGTGTTATGAGCAGCAAAGGTTGCCGGCCGCCAATCGGGCCCGCCGTCACGATGGCAACTCGCGCATTCCGCGGTAGGAAAGCCAGCTGCCGTGTGAGTGGGGTTGCTCGCTTGCGAATAATTCGATTGATGGCAACCGTAACAATCCCGCGGTGTACCGGCATATCTGCCGTTGACATGACACTCCGTACACTGAGTAACCGCATGTTGGTTGTTTAAAGTAAACACTTCGTTATGCCGGAAACTTGCCGGTTTCCAATTAGGTCCGCCACTGCGGTGACAATTGATGCATTGATTGGGCGGAAATGCATTGGCACTGTGTACCGGCTGCGCTGCCTGTGTATAGTCCCGGGTATGACAAGAATAACAATCGTTTGTTACATCGACATAGCGCTGGGTCTTGTGACACTCATTGCAGGCGACTGTCGCATGTTTGTTCGTTAACGGGAAGTTCGTTTGATTGTGCCGGAAGCTGAGATCGTTCCATCGCGAGGTACGGTGACAATCGTTGCATTGATTTCCCAATAATCCTTCATGGGGCTCGGTATGGCAACGCGAGCATTCCATCGGTGTCCCTTGAAATACCCCATTCGTATGACACTGGGTACAGGTAACCGAGCGATGCTGACCATCCAACGGGAAACGGGTCTTCCGGTGATCGAACGATAGCGAACCGGCGCCTTTCCAGGCAGACGTATTATGACAATCAGTGCAATTGCGTCCGAATTGCCCGTTGTGTTGATCTTTGTGGCAAGCAGTACAACTTTCGGTTGCCCCGGCAATCCGGTACTTCCCGTCTTTATGGCATTCCGTACAGGCGGTGGTAACATGTTTGCCCGTTAACGCGAACGCAGTCATGTTGTGGCGTTGTACCGTAAACGATGATGGTTTCCAAGCTTGCGGTGAATGGCATGATTGGCAAGTCGAAGCGAGCTGCCCCTTATGTTGATCCTGATGGCAACTCAAGCACTCTCGTTGCGGTTCAGTAAAGACATACTTACCATCCTTATGGCATTTCGCACAATCGGTAGAAAGGTGTTTCCCCACCAACTCGAACTTCGTTTTCTTATGTTGCTCGACGGTAAACGTGGATGGTTTAAAACCATTCACCGTATGACAGTTTTCACACTGCTTGGACAATTGTCCATTATGTTTATCGGCATGGCAACCGGAGCATTTTTTATCGTCGGAAGTGAACTTGAATTTGTTCTCTTTATGGCATTCATTACAGCCCTGCTCAATATGTTTACCCGCCAAAGGGAAAGGTGTTTGATTGTGTTGCTCCAGAGTATAGAGAGCGGGTTTAAACGATGTTTCGTTGTGGCAAGTTTTACATTCGCGGGAGAGTTGTCCATTGTGTTTATCGCCGTGACAGGCGAAACAGGTCTTTTCAGCAAGCACCGGTTTTAAGCGCGGATTATGGCAAGCGTCGCAACGTTGGGTGAGATGCGCACCGACCAATGGGAAACCGGTTTTACTATGATCAAAGCCAGCGATATTTTTCCAACCGCCGGACGTGTGGCATTCGGTACAGTTCTGGCTAAACTTCCCTTGGTGCGGGTCGTTGTGACAGGATTTACAATCGGTCTTTAGGCTACTCCACTTATTCTCTTTATGGCAACTCAGACAAGCAACTTCTTTATGTTTCCCGGTGAGTGCCCACTTCGTCTTACTATGGTCGAATGTGGGTGGAGGCTGTTTCCAACCGAGGTTAGAGTGGCATTCGGTACAGGTTCGCTTGAGATCGGAACCGTGTTGATCCTTATGGCAGCTTAAACACTTCGTATCGAGCCCAAGATAAGTTTTCTCGGCATTTTTATGACATTGGTTGCATTGGAGTTTCTCGTGGGCTCCATCCAGTTTGTAACCGGTTTCATCATGATTGAAGGCTTTCGGATCCCACCGAATCAATCGTCCATTTACCCCGATATGTTCCTTGTGACAGCTTTCGCACTTCTGGGTCAAGCGACCGTGGTATCCACTCTTTTGATCAATCGTCTTTTTTATGTTGGTATGGCATTGGAGGCAATTGGCAACCGCAATTGCTTTTTCCCCAGCAATTTGATGGCACATCCCGCAGTTCGTTGCCCCTTCCAATCCGCGATGGGATTTCGTAAGCGGACCTGGAGAAATGAGATTCGCATAGGAAACGCTGTACAACAGACCGCAACAAAGTAGTATCGTCACGATTGCCGACAGTAAAGACCTCTGTGGTAAATGTTTCGCGAGATTCGTACGGATCATAGCACTCTTCCCCCTACCAAACGGATAAAAAGTTATCTTGGAAGTCTTCCTTCCCGAAATCGGGTAACTCCTCAAAATTGATCTTTGCTCGAGGCAAGTATCTCAAGAGCAGAATATATTCCTGGTAGGAATGGTTTCAGTAACTAAGTAAAATCGATGAACTATGGATTGTGTTGTATGATATTCATATTCCAGAACTAAAGCAACATTTTTTCGGGATATGGCGACAAGTAGCTAAAGTAACAGATTTCGCGATACGATTTGTATTGCGGAGCACATTATAATGCAATCATACATCGGTAGGGTAATATTGTAAGAGACTTTTGAGTGATAGGGTGGTGGAAAAGGTATTCGTTAGAAATTCATCGGCAATGGATTTCGTTACGACAACAAAATCGGAACGTAAGATGCAAAAGTATGTAATCATTCAAATTGGAAGTTCGATCAATATTTCGTCAAGCAGATGGTAACAAAATCATTCGCTACGCAATGGCAGTCTGCATATACGAATCTCGATACTCTTCGATCAGCGAATCGATCAACTCTTTCACCGAGACTATCTTATTCACCCGATAAACATTGGAACCAGCAAACGGAAAACCACTCTTGAAGTTTCCTTTTTGTGCACTTGTCAATGCATGGGCAATACAGTACTGGCTATTCTTGTAGTCACAGGTTATGATACAATGATAAGCACACTGCAGTGGCATTTTCTCGCCACGCCCCACGGAATCAGTAAACTTATTACGTATCACCCGCCCCGGCATACCCACCGGACTTTCAATGATTTGAATGTCTTCCTGTTTCGCATCTAAGTAAGCTTGTTTGAATGAATCGGAAGCATCACATTCATGAGTAGCGACAAAACGTGTCGCCATTTGCACCCCGGAGGCTCCAAGTTCGAGATATTTACGAATGTCAGCCCCAGTATAGATACCGCCTGCCGCAATCACCGGGATTGGCTTTCCAGCTCGTTCGGCAAACGGACGCACCGCTTCCACCACTTCCGGCACTAACTTTTCTAAAGCGTATGCCTCATCGCCAATCTGTTCCAGCTTAAATCCTAAGTGTCCACCGGCTTGTGGACCTTCCACAACAATGGCATCGGGGGGATAGTTGTACTTTTCCGTCCACCGTTTACAAAGAATCGTTGCAGCGCGTCCTGAGGAAACGATCGGTACTAATTTCGTCTTGGTGTCTGGTTTGCGGAAGGAGGGTAGATTAAGCGGAATCCCGGCACCGGAAAATATTACGTCGATTCCTTCATCGATGGCAGTACGGACGACATCGGCATAATTGGTCAGCGCAACCATAATGTTAACGCCGAGTATCCCTTTGGAGGCGGCGCGGGCTTTCTGGATTTCCTTGCGCAATGCCCGCTCGCTGGCTTCTTCGTAATTTGAGTAACAATCCGATTCGGTAAATCCGATCAGTGCCGCTGCAATTACCCCAATTCCACCTTCATTCGCTACTGCCGACGCCAGTCTCGATAAAGAAATTCCAACCCCCATCCCACCTTGGATGATGGGAATGCGGGCAACCAAATCACCCAAACATAATGGACTCAACGTATTCGTAAGCAAACGAAAGGTTCTCCCCACGGTATTAACTTGATTTATACGCTATCGTACAAACGGTAACGATCTTCCCCCAAGTGAGCACAAGCAGATACTCCTCATGTCTGCCATGAGTCATCACTTTGTCGAAAGGTATTTCATCAAGCGGCACAATCCAAACCAAATCTACCAAAAGTATCTTCAAATCCATACTCAAACAAACGTGATCTTATATTTGTACAAGGTAAATCTAACGAATGATACACAGATTCGAGTATCGATTTTGCGAGGAAATTACACGTAAGAGCGAAGAATTGTGTTCATAAAAACACGATTCGCGTTATTCATCACTTCACGGGATAAGTGATCGGTACTCCGGATTGACCGCCTCCGAAAATCACCGTAACATTTTTGTTATCTTTCACAAGTTCTACTTGCTCCTTTTGAATTTCCAATTGCCGGAGCGAAAGGTATTGCGGGATTGTCATTCCCATGTGTTTTTGATACGCTAAATCGGCGTCTGCTTTATTGATTTCCGCTTGCTTTCGCGACAATTCTGCCATCGCGCGCGCTTCTTGTGTTAAGATCGATTGGTTTTGCGCAGCTGTTCGTTGTGTCTCCTCCAAAACTTGTGGTGGTGGGGTCACTTGAGAAATTGTCAAACCGATAACTTTCACCGGTAACCCGATCTTACTGATATGTTTATTCAGTGCATCTATTGTATAATCAACCACTTGAATAAGAACTTCCCGCTTTCCAGCAAGATCAAACATCTTGAAAGTACACGCTTTGTCACGAATTGCTTCACGGAGAGTTGGTTGAATATTATTTTCGAACCAATGCGTTCCGAACTTCTGATGCAGTTTTGGGGTTTCTCCACTAATGATCTGCAGGGTAAGATTTGCATCGAACATAATCGGGGTATTGTCATTTGTGATAAGATTCTCGAAGTGCTCTTTCCTGTTAACAGGCATTATGTTGTAAATCACATAACTGGTTGTAAACGCTGCCCACGTTCTACCGGTGGAAACTGGTGTTTGATACACTTCGCCGTGACCAAAAAGCAGCGGTTTACTGATCATCACCGCTTCCTCACCGGCATTGACACTAACGGATGTACAACCGTTGATTGTGAAGATTGCTGAAATTATAAGTATGAGTGTCAATACTTTCGCATTTTTCACGATAGCCTCTTTTCGGACGTTAGGGTTGGGTTACCAGTAACATACCTACCATCGCTATAAAACGCAAGACCGAATCACTATATTTTTCGATTGTACATTACCTGGGAGTAGCGAATCATGTCGATCTTGATAAAAAACGTTTGGCTCGAAGAGCAAGTCGTCACCCTCGAAATCCAAGAGGATCGCATCCACGCTATCACTTCTGCCGCGGCATTCGATGCTTCGTCTCAAGCTGCCTTCATTTCATCACAAGTTGACAAGATCATCGATGGACAAAAGAAGTTGCGGGTGTTACCAGCACTTTTTAATGGGCACACTCACGCTGCGATGACCCTCTTTCGTAGTTATGGCGACGATCTCCCACTCATGCGTTGGTTGCAGGAAAAAGTCTGGCCGCTCGAAGCGTCGATTACAGAAACCCAAGTCGAGTGGGGGATGCGGCTTGCGTGTCTTGAGATGATTAAAACCGGTTGTACCGGCTTTTGCGATATGTATTGGCATTTCGACGCTTGCGCCCGTATTGTGGAAGAAGTGGGCTTGCATGGCGTACTCTCCGGCGTCTTTGTCGATCTGTTCGACTCGAAACGGGCGAAAGCGCAACAGCAGTTAAACGGCGAATTGTACGAGTCGTGCCACGAAAAGTATCCGAAGTATGTTCGCTTCGCGATCGGTCCCCATGCGATTTATACTGTATCGGAAGATTCGCTCCGCTGGGCTTCCGAGTTTACTGCCGAAAAGAACATTCCCTTCCATACCCATCTATCGGAAACACGGCGCGAAATCGACGAATGTCGCGCACAACATAACGGATTATCCCCCGTCGAGTATCTCCATTCACTCAATATTCTCTCACCGCGGTTGAAAGCGGCCCATGTCATTCACGTCGACGAGCGTGACCGCGCATTGCTCGCCGAACATGGCGTTACGGTGATTCACAATCCCTCGTCGAATATGAAGCTTGCCGTTGGCGGCCCGTTCAATTTGAAAGTGATGAAAGCCGCCGGTATCGTTCCTGTGCTCGGTACCGATGGCGCGGGTTCCAATAATTCCCTCGATCTCTTTACCGAAATGAAGATTGCGGCGCTTTTGCAGAAACATGCCTGGAGCGATCCCGAACAAGGCGCCGCCCATGAAATCTGGCGAATGCCGACCATCGACTCGTGGCGTCAGTTCGGATACGATGCCGGCGAAGTCGCGGTCGGAAAATTGGCGGAATTGATACTGATACGCACCGACGATTTCGCGATGATACCCAATCATGACTACATCAGTAATCTGGTGTACAGCGCAAATGGAACCATCGTCGATACCACGATTTCCAGCGGTAGGGTCTTGATGGAAGGTGGCGTCGTTGCCGGAGAACAGGAATTGTTACAGGAGTTTCGTGATGTAGCGCACCACTTCGTCAATTCCCATTAAAGTTGTTTATTCCAACAACAAAACGGATTTCGTATTATGGCTTAGTGCGTTTGCAGGCTGTCTACGCCATTACCTATCTTATCAAAAGAAAACCATTTCGGGAGCAAGCATGGATCGGAAAATCTTAGTCGTCGACGACGACGAGAAGATACAGGAACTGTTACGCGATGCGTTCGCCGATGCCGGATTCCAAGTTGTCCCTGCCTTGAGCGCGGAAGAGGCGGTAACGATCCTCGACCGGGAATGGTTTCCGATCTACTTTATTGATATGCAACTCCCCGGTGCGAACGGTCTGGAATTATGCCGTACGATCCGGAAACGCAACCCCACCGTTACGCTCTTTGCGATGTCCGGGTATTCCGGACATTACCACTTGATCGACGCCCTCGATGCCGGATTCAACGACTATTTCGCCAAACCGTTTAGTGTTCCGGTGTTAGTCAAGAATGTACTGGACGCCTTCGAAAAGATGGATCGCTGGCACAGCCACCAGCGACAATAGAATCCATTCTATTTTTCGGAATATGTAAATATATCGAGCGTAATGGATTTTCTAATACTCATCGAAAAAATTGTCGCCGTCCCCGAGGTGCAGTACACGCTGCTCCTCTTTTCGTTGTTCGTTATACCGAAATGGCTGCAACGCTATCGCATCCCAAGTGCAATCACCAGTTTATTGCTGGGTTTACTCGCAGGTGTTGTCTTCCATCTTTTCCCATCGGACACCACCATTGATTTATTGGCAACTTTTGGTATTGTTGCGATGTTCCTGTTCGCCGGATTGGAAATGGATTTCGTCCTAATCCGTCGGCACTGGCAGCCATTGGCTTATCACCTTGGCTTTCAGTTATTAGTGATGGCGATATTGGTTTGGCTGGGTTGGCTCGTATTCGGGCTTGCAATCCGCCCCGGTATTATCTTTGCCATGGCAATCGTTACTCCGTCGGCGGGATTCATATTCGATTCGCTTGCGACCTTGAAAGTATCCGCTACCGAACGGGAATGGATCAAATCGACGGTACTCGCAACTGAACTCATGACCTTGTGGCTCTTGTTTGTGGTTATGCAATCGACCGACGTGCAGCGGTTAGCGATTTCGTTTGGCGTATTATTAGGAATGATGATCATTCTCCCGATCATTTTCCAAGTATTTGCGAAATGGATCGTACCCCATGCGCCGAAATCGGAGTTTGCCTTTCTCTTGATGGTCGCCGTGGTTTGTTCGTTGATTACGCGCCGCTTAGGGGTCTATTATCTGGTGGGGGCGTTCGTAGTCGGGATCACTGCTCAGATATTCCAGAAGCACATCCCGGCGATTGCTTCCGAAAAAATGCTGCATGCGGTGGAAGTGTTTGCTTCATTCTTTATTCCCTTGTATTTTTTCAATGCCGGGAAACATTTCCATAGTGATGAAATCGATTGGTCGATCCTTGGTATCGGTATTTTGCTCACAATCGTCGCGGTACCCATTCGAATTATACAAGTTGTATTGCACCGCAAATTGATTCTCAAGGAGACGTTCCTAACCAGTCGCCGGATTGGAGTAGCGCTCTTGCCTACTTTGGTCTTTACGATTGTACTATAGGAAATATTACGGGAGCGCTTTCAAGTCCCGCCCTTGCTGTCCGGCAGTTTGTTTGTCTATGCGGTCATCATCACGATGATCCCCAGCTTCTATTTTCAGGTGAAGCGAAAGGAAGAGTAAACAGTTTTGTTAAACCGGATCGTGTTGTTTGTTAAGGAAGAATGACTGCCTTCGAGAAGATTGATTGCTGGCACAGCCACCAGCGGCGATAGTTCGCAGTTAATAAAAATAATAGCTCGTTCAATCTCAACAAAAGTGAGAGGAGCGGAGTAGAACAAGGTTTACGATTAATTTTGGATATCTAATGAGTAATTATAAAACTCAGCTTGAAGATTATGTCAAAGCGATTGATCAAATAAATCGTTTGCATTTAAATGCAAACAATGTCTATATCATACATTATTCTTGCGAGAGCTTTAAAGACAAGGCATTACCAAAAATAATAGCGATAGCGTTGCGAAACTTAGAAACAGGTCAAACTCATTGTTTTTCCATAAGCAAATGTGCTGCAATCATGAACATTCCAAAGGAGAAGATTGAAGATTCTTATCAACAAATTGAAATACAGTTACTTAATGATTATTTTGATTTTTTACAAGCGAGACAAACGTGCACTTTTTTACATTGGCATATGACAAACGATAAGTTTGGGTTTCAAGCAATTGAATATAGATTCAAACATCTTGGAGGAAAGCCGATTCTTATCAACGATGACAACAAAATCAATTTGGCTAGATTATTAACGAAAATATTTGGATATGAAAACCGAGATAAGTTGAAAATTGATATCCTCGCAGAGCTAAACTATAAACCAAGATCTGATTATTTAGACGGTAAAGCAGAAGCTCTAGCTTTTATGTATAAAAACTACGATGATATCACAGCCTCTACGCAACTTAAAACGCTTATCTTTGCAACAATATTACACAAGCTTAGAACAGATGACCTTATTACAGAAATTAAAATTAAATGGTATCAAAAAAGATTTGCAATGAAGTTTATCAAGCGAGTATTAGATAACCCTATCGTAAGTTCCATCATTACTCTTGTTAGTATAGCAGTTACTGTGCTGGGAATATATTATACAATTTTGCAGTAAAATACATTTCTTTAACAAAATAACCCCTCCACAAACTTCCGGTGCAGTCGCTCATCGTTCGTGAGTTCGGGATGGAATGTACTCGCCCAAAGGTGTCCTTGTTCGACATGGACAATTTGCTCGCCTAATGTCCCGACCACCTGAACCGTTTCACCAACCTGCGAGATAATCGGAGCGCGGATGAATACCCCCGGCAACGGAAAGGGATCTTCGCGTAGAGTAACATTCATTGTGAATGATTCGGTTTGTCGTCCATAGGCATTGCGGGCGACAGTTATATCCATCACTCCCAGCGAACGAACCCGCGGATCGTCCCCTTGTTTTCCCAGTAGGATGCAACCGGCACAGGTGCCCCACATCGGCTTCTTTTCCGCAGCGAAGCGGAGTAGAGGGTCGTACATCCCGATAAAGTGCAGGAGTTTGGTCATGGCGGTCGACTCGCCGCCGGGCAGGATCAGCCCATCGCATAGCAGCAATTCCTCGGCTCTCCGCACCGCGATGCTGTTTGCGCCGACCCGCTGGAGCATTGCCAGATGCGGCTCGACATCGCCCTGTACCGCTAACACTCCGATGGTTTTTATCTTCATTTCGTCGCCACTGTGTTTCTACCGGGAAGATACTCTTTTGTTTGCCCCGGTCTCAAGACGATTTCCACGATTTCCGGCGGTTGTCCCAATCGCATCGGCGGTCCCCAAGTTCCAATCCCGACCGAAACATACAACATGCTGTTATCCTGCCGGTAAATGCCGCGGGGAACCGGCCAGATGCGGTTGACGATGTAATTGAACGGCCAAGTTTGTCCGCCGTGGGTGTGTCCCGACAGCATCACATCGACCCCGGCGGCAAACGCCTCTTTGAATCTCAACGGTTGATGACTCAACAAAATTATCGGCAGCGCGGTATCGACGCCCGCCAATGCCTTATCGAGCCGCATCCCCTCGCCGCCCATTTGGCGGTCAGTGGGATCGTTTACTCCGGCAATGATAAGCTTCCTGTCGGCAACATACACCGCGCGGTTCAGCAAAGCCGGGACGCCCGCCCGTTCCATTGCATCGACCACGGTTCCAGCGCCGGTGTAGTACTCGTGGTTCCCGGTCGACCAGTATACGCCATGTTTCGTTTTCAATTGCAAGAGCGGCGCAACTTTCTCGGAAAGCCGGTAGCGATCGCCATCGGCAACATCGCCGGGAATTAGTACGAGATCCGGTTTCCTCGCGTTGATTCCCGCAGCCACTTTCTGCATGAAGCCTTCGCGGTGGATCGCTCCGATATGAATGTCGCTCACCATCACGATTTTGAATCCATCCAGCGCCGGGTCAAGATTCGGGATGTAATGTTCAACTTGCCGAATGGTAAATTTGCCGTGGGCAACCACAATTCCCCAAAACGAGATAAGGATTGCGACCGCGATACTCCCTTGTGCGATGTAGCGTTGCAGTTGCGAAAACTCAAGATGCAACGGTTTATGGAGTTTCGTGAGCCATGCGACGCCAGTCACAACTTCGTGGGCGAAGCCGAACAGAAAGAAGTACACCGAGAAACCGAGCCAAACTGTAGCGCCGGTGAAAATAATTTCAGTAACGAAGTTCGGGTAGGATCTGCCAATCGCAACCGATCCGATATACCACATGGCGGACGCGAGCACCACGACCCGGAGCCAAACCGCAGAAGGAGGGACATTCAAGGCAATTCGCCATTGCCGGTAGATAACCCAATGCATTCCCAACAGAATTACTGCAGCGATCAAAATAAAAATCATGTAACGTATCCAGATCGGCACAAAGCGCTCCCAAATAAGTTTTGTTTCTGTGATACGGAAAGTATCATAAAAAAACTTAAACGAAAACTACCATGCCAAGCAGAACTAACGTATATTTTGTTGATCTGATGGGAGAATCCATGCAACGGGAACAAGTTCTTCGACTGCTAACGCAAAACCGACCAGTGTTCGAGCAACGGTTTGGTGTGCGAGTACTTGGTGTATTCGGATCGGTTGCCCGAAACGAAGCAACCCCGGAAAGCGATATCGACATTTTCGTTGAATTCGATGGTTCGACGACATTGCTTCGTTTCTTCGGTTTGAAATGTGCCTTGGAAGAGCTGTTTGAATGCACTGTCGATTTAGCAACCCCGCGAATGCTAAAGCCTGCAATACGCGACTCCATTCGAAATGAGATCGTATATGCCACGTGATGAAATACTCTTTTTTTGATATCCGCAACGCGGGTCACCGTATTCTAACGCTAACGCAAGATAAAAATTCGGTCAGTTCGTTGATGATGCCGATAGCTATGAAGCGGTTTTGTATAATTTAATCGTGATCGGCGAAGCAGTCAGAATGCTTCCAGAAGTGTGGAAACTAACCTATCCATCAATCCCTTGGCGGGAAATCGTCGCATTTCGCAACTTAATGGTTCATCATTATTTTGGCATCGACGAAGAAATCGTTTGGAGTATTGTTCAAGATAATCTCCCAGAATTGCTAAAGATCGTTGAGTCAGAATTATCGAAACGGAAGTAAAGTGTCGTACATAGAGTTGTTACAATCCTTATCAAATAGCGTTGGCGATATTGTCGTCACCCATCCCGATACGCTGGCGGTTGCCGCGCGGGATGAGTCGTCGTTTGCCGCAGTGCTGCCATTAGCGGTAGTTGTCGCCCACACCACTGAAGATGTCATCAAAACCGTCAAATGGTGTAACTCAACAAGAACGCCAATCACCGCCCGTGGCGCCGGTTCTGCTTTGGAGGGGAATACGATTCCCTCCGAAAATGGGATTGTGCTCGATCTATCCGAGATGAACAACATCCTCGAAGTCGATGTCGACAATCTGCAAGCAGTCGTCGAACCGGGCGTTATCTACGATAAACTGAACGAACGATTACGAAAAGATGGGCTCTTCTTTCCGCCATCCCCCGGTGGCAGCGCCGACGTGGCGACCATCGGCGGGATGGTGGCGACCAATGCGAGCGGCATCTATTCGGTGAAGTATGGTGGTACCCGCGAGCACGTTCTCGAACTGGAGGCGGTTACTGGCGCCGGCGATCTCGTTACCTTTGGCAATCGTTGTGTGAAACGTTCGAGTGGATACAATTTTACCGATTTTCTAAGCGGGAGTGAAGGCACCCTTGCCATCGTAACCCGGGTAACGTTGCGATTGAAAGGCTTACCACAAGCCAAGGGACAAAGTGCCTTCCGCTTCCCAACGGAAACTGCCGCCGTCGCAGCGATTGCCGAGATGATGCGATATGGACTCGATCTCGCCGCCGTTGAATACTTAGGGGAATCGACGGTTCGTGCAGTGAATAAACTTCGTGGTTACGGAATTGTCGAGCAACCGTTGCTCTTCCTCGAAGCGCATGGAAGCGACGCCTCGGTTGCCGAGACTTTGGAATTAGCGGCGTCGGTTGCCGAGTCGAACGAAGGGGAACCGTTAACGCTTCCCGCCGGACAAGACCCGTGGGAAGTGCGGCATTACACCACGCCCGCAATCAAATTGTATCGTGATGGCTGGCAGATTATTCGCAACGACGTTGGTTTTCCAGTGGCGCAACTTCCACAGGTCGTCGGCTATGTCCATGAGCAAGCGGCGCGATTACGCAAGGAACGCAATACCGAACTCGAGCTGTTTACGCTGGGGCATTGCGGCATGGGGGTGTTACATGCGCTGATGCTTGCCGACCCAAACGATGAAGCAAGCTGGGGCGCCGGCATGCAGTTGAATAAGTTGTTGAAAGAGTATGTCCTGACAATCGGGGGAACCCTGTCCGGTGAACATGGCATTGGATTGGGTCACAAAGACCTCTTTCCGTTGGAACATGGGGAGGTAGCGCTCAGTTTAATGCGTTCGATTCGGAAAGTGTTCGATCCGAATGGTATCTTGAATCCCGGGAAAATTTTCGATTGAATGTCTTGACTTTTAAGCAAAGGAGAAATCGCGGTTTCCTATGATCGACCGGAAAGACATTGAAGACGCGGTCAAGCAGATCATCGAGTTGTTTCGCCCCGAGCGGGTGATTCTTTTCGGTTCTTACGCTTACGGAACCCCTCATGAAGACTCGGATGTGGATTGTATGGTGATTTTACCATTCGATGGGAAACCGGTGCGGAAGGCAGCCGAAATAGCCACCGCGATAAAAAAACGCTTTCCACTTGACATCCTCGTACAATCTCCTGATCGCTGGGAAGCAAGGCTACATGCTCAAGACCCTTTCATCGTTGAGATAAACGAACACGGCATTGAGATGTATCGGCGTATGGTCGATGGTCGTGGAGTATCGAGATGAGCCAAACTCTCGACGACATAGTGAATGAATGGTTGGATAAAGCCGATGGTGATTTCCGAACGGCAAAACGGGAATTGATTGCCGACGAAGAACCAAATTACGACGCTGTCTGTTTTCATTCTCAACAATGTATCGAGAAACTACTCAAAGCATTGTTGGTGAAGTGCCGACAACCTAACCTGAAAACCCACGATTTAGCAATTCTTGCCGATAAAGTGGAAGCGAATTACCCGGGATTGGCGTTAGATCGTTTGCATCTAAACTTACTCACGAGTTATGCTACGCAGTATCGTTACCCCGGATATACCGCAGATGTCGACGACGCAAGCGATGCCTACGATATGTGTTGCAATATCCAATCGATCTTGCTACCGATGTTCTATAAAGAATGAACTCTCCACCTTCTGTCGCCATCCTTCTTCTCAATTATCGCGGTTGGAACGATACCATCGAGTGTCTGGAAAGTTTGTTCCGAATGGCGTATTCATCTTTTCGGATTATCGTTGTCGATAACAACTCGGAGGATGGCTCGCTCGATAAAATTGGGTTATGGGCAAAGGGAAAATTAAACCATTACTCACTGCCAAACCATCCCTGCAAACAATTCACTTTTCCTCCGATTGAAAAACCGATTCCGCTTACAATCGTTAATTCTCCCCGCAACGAAACGGCAGTTATTGGCTCCAACGAAAACCAACCGCGTCTTACACTTATACAGTCCGATGCGAATCGGGGATACGCCGCTGGTAATAATATTGGATTGCGTTTTATCCTCGAACATACTGAGTCGGAATTTGTTTGGCTGTTGAACAACGATACTGTTGTGAAACCCGATGCCTTATCGAAATTAGTGGAACGATTCCAAGCAAACCATTCCACCGGGATCTGCGGTTCGACATTGCTGTATTATGACGATCCGGAATTGGTGCAGGCAAGGGGCGGCGCTTGGTTTAAGCATTGGTTTGCCTATACTAAACATATCGGTGTTTTCACGAATGTGAATACTTCCTTCCGACTTGGGGATGTCGAACGGGATCTCGATTATGTATCAGGTGCATCGATGCTGTTATCCCGCCCGTTTCTGGAAGAAGTGGGATTGATGGAAGAGCGATATTTTCTCTACTTCGAGGAAATCGATTGGGCGACCCGGGCAAAACGACAAGGCTTTCAATTGCGATATGCACCGGAGAGCATCGTTTATCATAAGGAAGGCGCGGTTACCGGAGCGAACAATCGGCGCGGCTCAAAGACGCTACTGACGGATTTTTATGGACAACGCAACCGTTTGCTGTTTACGCGAAAACATTATCCGGTGGCACTTCCTACTGTTTGGTTGGCAATGCTCGCATCGGTGGGGGTACGGTGTTTGCGAAGGAAATACCGGATGGCATGGCAGTTACTTCAGATACTATTCGGCAAACGAACGCTCTAATCGATAACTTCGCGCTTGGGCTTTACTGCGGTAATCCAGATTGCATCGTACACGTTTTTGTGAAATACTCGCCAAAAGAGCGATCCGAAAAAATAATGCAAATCATGTAGCGCCTTCTTCCCACCGGTATTCTCATAATAGGGATCAAGCGCAGTTTCCCGAATTTCGAAGCCACAACGCTGCAGACAAACTTGCAACACTTTTGGCGTGAAGTGCGAAAGATGTAAGTACGGGGAAGACCCATTGAAACTGAATTTGGGAATGCCATACTTGCCAGTGTTTTGATATTTTTTCTTACCGAATAGTCGGGCGAAAGCTCTCACTTTTGATTTTAGTGATTGTAGCTCGTTCGGTACTGAGATGATTAGAACGCCATCTTCATGCAATAATTCATAACATTTGAGAATTATCTGCAACGGATCGGAGACGTGCTCTAAAACCTGAAACAACGTGATTACATCGAAGCGTTGTTCACCCCAATCGATTTCCGTTACTTCCCCTTTGTGAATGGTAAAACCATACTTCCGGCGGGCGATGCGAATCGCTGCGTCTGAGACTTCCGTACCAGCAACCGGCGAAAAGAAGTTCTGGGCGTAATGTAGAAATTGTCCGATGCCGGTTCCGATATCGAGCAGCGAACCACCGCGCCGGATTCTATGGAGTTTGGTTAGTCGCCGCATCCAGAGATCGTCGCGTCCCATTTCGTTCACCATCCACTCATCGGACTTTGTAGGTTGAGAATAAAAGGCAAGCAACTCGGCTGCCGTTGGACGAGGACTTAAGAAGAGAAACCCACAGGTTTTACAGCGCTGTAGACAGCACTTCCGGTCAATCGTAACAAGGCGATCCGATTGACAAAGTGGACATTGTTCCAATGATTCGGTTACAGCGGTGGTTTGCTCCATACAACTGTTAATGTAGTGATGTAAAGCACAGACTTCCAGCAAATTCAAAAAATATTTCGTATTATTGCCATATGACAAAACCCATTTCGCAAAGCAGCAACATCCGGGTGTTATTCTTTTGGATGTTGCAGTTCGCGTTGCTCGCAATGCCAATTGCGCTGCAGGGGCACAATCATACCCACTTTGGCAAGACATCAAACAGCGATGAACACTGTGTTATCTGCCAACTCGACCAAACAAATCAAGCAGGGGAGCCGGAGAGTGGAGAGCTGTCAGCTCCTACAATCCATGACTCATCCACCCCGATTCCGCTTGTAACGCACAACGATACGTCTCCCGATTATTCCTTTGCTCTACCTCGCAGCCCTCCTTTGTGTAGCAGTTTCGTTTCTTAGTCATTAATTCTCAAGGCTGTTATCACTCTCAGGAGGACAACTATGTCGCGCCATCCTTGGTTCGCGCTATTCTTTGTTATTCTCGCAGTTTCGACAATCATTGTATCCGGTTGCAAAGATGACGATCCAATCTCGTCCAATCCAACCGACAATGATCATGCCGAAGCTGAAGGTCTCATTCTACGCTTAAATGGCGTTTCAATCGTGACGGTAGATTCCGGTGTTGTAACCGGAGAAATCGAAATTGGGTTAGGGGAAGAAACCGATCTAATCCGAACCCGGTTTATCGATCCGGACGGCGATGAGTTTGTCCCATCAGTTGACCATCACCGAATCAGCATCGTTATCGCCGACACCAGTATCGCTGAATATGAGCAACATACCGGTGAAGCATGGGATTTTCACATTATCGGCAAACAGGCTGGAGAGACCAGTGTCGTCATTGGAGTTCTCCACGGCGATCATCTTGATTTCCGAACGCCGGTAATTCCGATTCACGTCGAACAGGAACCAGTTGGATTAATTTTTGTGAATCCGGCGACCCACGATACTGTCCGCGTGAATGCCGGTACCGTGACCGGCGCCGTTAACGTTCCGAATAACTCAACTGTCAATTTCAATGTGCAATTCGTCGATCAGTCGGGAGGGTTTTTTACTCCCGAAGTCGAGGAAGGTCACTCGTTAGGTTGGGTAATCGGAGATACTACAATTGTCTCGGGCTCGCAACCCGGTTCCGAACCTTGGACGCTCGCGATGCAAGGACGGTCAGCCGGTCAGACGACAATCGTACTGCGGCTGCTGCATAACGGGCACAGCGATTACAGCACGCCGCAATTACCCGTAACGGTACCGTAAGCGATGGCATGTAAAGTAGGAATCAGCTGGATGAGCGGTTTGCTGCCGCTCATCCTGTTGGCTTATTACGCCAACGCAGCAGATATCGCTCAGTTTAGCGGTACCGCTACGCTTGTAGGAACGGTTGTTGATAACGAGAATAACGAGCCGGTTGGATGGTGTGACTTCTATCTACCTGAAATAAAACGGTTTGGTCGGGCTGATGAGTTTGGTAAGTTTTTTGTCTCGAACCTCCCTGCTGGTGAGTACACGCTGTTCGTCCGTCGCATCGGTTATCGCGAATGGAATCGCCGTATTTCGCTATTGCCGGGCGACCCGATTCGACTCGCGGTAAAAATGACGTTAACGCCGGTAAAACTCGCAGAAATCGTTGTCGAGGAAAAAGCAAACCGGATGGCAACCACTTCGCAAACGCCCGTGCTTGATCTTTCCGGAGAACGGTTGCGGAGTACGATGGCGACTACGTTAGCGGCAACTTTGGAAAACGAACCGGGGATTGCGCTCCGAACGATGGGACCCGCCCCCGCTCGTCCCGTACTGCGCGGTTTGAGCGGTGACCGGTTACTGCTATTAGAAGACGGTTCGCGAACTGGCGATTTGTCGGCGACTGCCGCCGATCACGCCGTTGTGATCGACCCGATGAATGCGGAACGAATCGAAGTTTTACGCGGACCGGCGGCGTTGCGGTATGGTTCAAACACTCTTGGCGGAGTCATCAATTCAATCCGCGAGAACATACCTAATCCTTCAGTGCGCAAGCTGCATATCACGACCAGCACTCTGATCGAATCGGTGAATCGCGATGTTTCCAGTGGCATCGACGCCGTTGTACCGCTTCCCTATCAGGTAACCGGGCGGATTAATGGAAATCTGCAAAGCGCTGACGACCTTAAAACACCCATCGGTTTTCTGCAAAATACCGCCACGAACACTTCCCATGCCGGTATCGGGATAAGCGGTCGCACTCCATGGGGTTCGGTTGGCACTGCTTTCAACGAGTACCACTCTGAATACGGTATCCCCGGCGGATTCATTGGCGCTCACCCATCCGGTGTTCGAATAAAACTATACCGGAATCGAATCGAATCGCAGGTACAGATATTTGACTTCCAACAGTGGATACGTCAAATCGAAATCAAAGCGATTCGCACTCGTTATTACCATGCCGAATATGAAGCCGGCGGGTTTCTTGGCACCGAGTTCGGTACAGTACAATACGACGGCTCGCTTGACTTTCATTGGCGTCAAAACGATCCCTTGCGTAACGGTTTGTTGGGACTGGCTGTCGAGCAACGCGAGTATGCAACCGGCGGTTTTGTTTTTTCGCCCCCTGCTCGCGAGCGTAAAGCATCAGTTATTCTGTATCAAGAACACTCACACAATCAATGGACACTCACCGGAGCGGCGCGATTCGATTTCAATGAGATAAAGCCGAAAGAACAACGCATATCGGCGAGGATAGGCAAGCTAAGCCAACGACAGTTTTCTGAGTTTTCCGGCGGAATCACGGTCGATCGTGCGCTCACATCAAAGTGGACGGCGACAATCACCGGCATGCGAACTCATCGCTCGCCCGGCATTGAAGAATTGTATTCGGAGGGTCCGCATTTGGCGGCTTACTCGTATGAAGTCGGCAACCCGGAATTGGGCAGCGAACGCGCATGGGGCGGTGAAGTCGGAATGAAATACATGACGCAGGATTCCCGAGCAAACCTTACGTTCTTCTGGAATGAAATCGACGCCTACATATTTCCCCGCAACACCGGCTTACTAAATCCTCGCACGTTGTTAATGCAGTATCAGTACACGGGATACGATGCACGGATGTGTGGTGGCGAAGCGGCATGGGAAAAAACTTGGGGACGTTGGCAAACAATGACTTCGGCAAGCTATGTGCAAGGGGTGTTTCGCGAAACCGGAAGTCCAATGCCGCAAATTCCACCGCTATCGGGAAAACTCACTCTGAAATATCAATCGATCGAGTGGAGCGCTTCAGCTACGGTCTACGGCGCTTGGAAGCAAACACGAACCGCTGAGTTTGAAACTTCCACCTCACAGTACTTATCCGGAGACTGGCGATTCCAATACCAAGTTCCGTGGCGAGCAACGCTGCACACTTTTACTCTTTCGGTCGAGAATCTGTTGGATACTGACTATCGAAAGCATCTATCCAGGGTGAAATCAATCATGCCGGAAGCTGGGAGAAACGTGAAGTTATTCTACCGGATGTATTTCTGATGATTGAATCCACTGCATCATTATCGCTTTGCCAAATCGTGAACAGAGATGCACACGAATTCGGAAACAATCTCTTCTTCTCATTGTAAAGCGATATGTCAACCTCAGTGAGCGCGTGTGAAACTCACTATGAAACGAATTGTGATGTAATCATACAACTCTCGGTTCCGAGAGCTCGTTGTAGTGAATAACGTGAGAAATTTTTGCCTACCCTATTCAACTTCTCTGTTATTCGTTACTTCGATTGTTCTGTGACGTGAATAACCATACTACGTGTTGTGGCGTCACAGTCACATAACACTACTTGTTGCGTTTACTGCTAACAAAAACTTGACAGCGAGCCATCCCTTTCTCATCTTGGGGCGTCAATTCTTTGAAATTGTTTCATCCGGATTTTTCATGTTGATCGATCCAACAGGGCGCATCGTTTCGTTACAACAACCAGCGCAACGTATTGTTTCCTTGATACCATCATTGACCGAAACGCTGTTTGCAATCGGCGCTGGTAAGCGATTGGTCGGTGTTTCCAACTACTGTATCGCTCCTGCCAACGAAGTACAATTACTTCCTAAAGTAGGTGGACAAAAGAATCCGGACTTCGCGAAGATTGCCGAACTCACTCCTGATCTACTCCTTCTCAATCGCGAAGAAAACCGCCTTAGCGATTATCAGCGATTGGCGGAGAAATATCCGGTGTATGTCAGCGATGTCCGCCGGGTAAGCGATGTTCCTGACTTGTTACGCGATCTTGGTATTCTAACCGACTGTTATGAAGCTGCCGGATTATTAGCGAAGCGCACTGAGGATATATTAGCGCAAGTATCATTGCTAACCCGATGGATCAAACCGTTACGTGCGATCACCTTGATCTGGCATAAACCATTAATGACAACGAATGGCGATACCTATCTAAGCGATATGATGAAACGAGCCGGATTTGTCAATCCGTTTTTCGACTGTAGTGTCCGTTATCCGGAAATCTCAATCGAAGATATCCGACATGCAACACCTGATTGGATTCTGTTTCCTTCAGAACCACATCACTGGAGTCCAGAAGAGATTTCCGGGATAATGCAATCATTAACTGAATGTCATCCCGAAATTCGATTCCACGAAATCGACGGGGAAGCGGTCACCTGGTATGGCGCTCGCACTGCAGTTAGCTTGGAAAAAAGTATTATGGAGTTCGTCGAACGGATCCATCAACGCGGCGATACTCGAAAGTAGTCGACAGCGAGAAGCTATCCGCAAGCGCGGGTAAGGAACGCAAAATGCTTATTGAACGGGGAACTATAACTATGCGATTTATCGAGGAGAATTTGTTGGAAATGCGAGAAGAAACCATATCGAACCCAGTAGCGGAAAATCGAACGGTTTCACAACCGGGAACTGAACAAACATTGGAATCCGTTAAGCCGCGTGTCGAAAACAAACGACATCACACCGGCTCAGAACAAGTACATGAAAAAACGGAAGCAAACAAAGGTATGCGATTTGAACGATTTTTTACGAAACCAGGTATGAAGGTATTCGATTCGGTGGATTGGGAACTGCGTGATGCAGTAATCACCAGCGAGCGAGGTGAGGTTGTTTTTGAACAGCGTGGTGTTGAAATGCCGAAGAGCTGGTCGATGCTTGCCACCAACGTTGTAGTCTCGAAATACTTCAAAGGCGGCTACGGAACACCGGAACGCGAAAACAGCCTAAAACAATTGATCCACCGGGTAACCCGGACAATCACGGATTGGGGAATTCGTGGCAATTACTTCGAGGATGAAACCTCAGCAGAAAACTTTTACGACGAGTTATCGTTTATGATGCTGCACCAAGTTGCAGCTTTTAATAGCCCGGTTTGGTTCAATGTCGGTGTTGAAGAGCGGCCACAGTGTAGCGCGTGCTTCATCAATAGCGTCGAAGATACGATGGAGTCGATTCTCAATTTGGCGAAAACCGAAGGTATGCTGTTCAAGTATGGCAGCGGTACCGGTACCAATTTATCGTCGTTGCGTTCGAGCCGGGAAAAACTTACCAGCGGTGGCATTGCAAGCGGCCCCGTCAGTTTCATGAAGGGCTACGATGCGTTTGCCGGCGTGATAAAATCCGGCGGTAAAACCCGCCGCGCAGCAAAGATGGTGATTCTCAATGTCGGTCATCCCGACATCGCAGAGTTTGTCGAATGCAAAGTAAAGGAAGAGAAAAAAGCGTGGGCGCTAATTGATGCCGGATACGACGGTAGTTTCGGCGGTGAAGCTTACGGCTCGGTCTTTTTCCAGAATAGTAACAATAGCGTTCGCGTACCGGATATGTTTATGCAAGCGGTTGAAGAAGGCGGTTTTTGGCAGACCCGGGCAGTCCGCGGCGGCTTTGTTGTCGATTCCTATAAAGCCCAAGATCTGATGCATAAGATCGCCGAGGCAGCGTGGCAGTGCGGTGATCCCGGTCTACAATTCGATACCACCATCAACGACTGGCACACCTGTGCGAACACCGACCGAATCTATGCCTCCAATCCTTGCAGCGAGTATATGTTCCTTGACAATTCCGCTTGTAATCTGAGCTCGATCAATCTGTTGAAGTTCGGCAAGGATAATCGCGGCTTTGACATTGAAGGATTCCGGCATGCGGTTCGTACAATGATTCTCGCGCAGGAAATCGTCATCGATCCATCCAGTTATCCGACCCCGAAAATCGAAACGAATAGCCACGAATTCCGTCCATTGGGATTGGGATTTGCCAATCTTGGCGCTTTGCTTATGAGTTATGGTTATCCCTATGACGGTATCGAAGCCCGCGCGACTGCCGCTGCAATCACGGCTTTAATGACAGGCGAAGCGTATCGGATGTCGGCGCAAATTGCTATGAAGCAAGGACCGTTCAGCGGATTTGACAAGAACCGCGAATCTATGTTGCGGGTGATCCGGAAGCATCAAACTTCGGTTGATAATATCTCCGCCCGGCACTCGGTTTCGAAACCGTTACTTCGGGCTGCCCAACAGGCTTGGGAAGGCGCTTACTCCCTCGGTTCGGAATATGGTTATCGCAATTCGCAAGTAACTGTGTTAGCGCCGACCGGTACAATCGCATTCATGATGGATTGCGATACGACCGGCATCGAACCGGACATCGCTTTGGTGAAATACAAGAAACTGGTCGGCGGCGGTATGTTGAAGATTGTGAATAACACCGTCCCGCATGCTTTACGTGCATTAGGGTATGACGAATCGCAATCTCACGAAATCCTCAAGCATATCGAAACGAAAGATACGATTGAAGGGTGCCCGGTACTGAAAGCGGAGCATCTACCGGTGTTCGATTGCGCATTCAAACCCTATAACGGCGACCGCTACATTCCCTATATGGCACACGTGAAAATGATGGCGGCGGTACAACCGTTCTTGTCTGGCGCGATCTCGAAAACAGTGAATATGCCAAATAAAGCTACTGTTGAAGAGATTGAGCATGTTTACCTGCAGGCGTGGAAACTCGGTTTAAAATCAATTGCAATTTACCGTGACGGTTGCAAGCGTACTCAACCGCTGAATACCAGTCTCGAAGAAATCAAAAATGCTGGAAAGGCCATTGTTGTTCCAAAAGTCGCCAATCCTTTCCGGCACAAGTTACCGGACGAACGGGCATCGATCACCCATAAGTTTTCAATCATCGGTCATGAAGGTTACATCACAGTTGGGATGTACGAAGATGGCTCTCCCGGGGAGGTTTTTATTAAGATGTCGAAAGAGGGATCGACAATTTCTGGATTGATGGATGCGTTCGCAACTTCGATATCGATGGCGTTGCAGTATGGCGTTCCTCTGAGGGTGCTGTCGAGTAAATTCCAGCGGA
>JAOTSC010000021.1 GCA_030247525.1 bacterium
ATATAAAACAATACTGCTCCCGATGCCAACCGTAAGTAAACGCAGCAACGACCACCGCTGTTGATACTGACCTGGGGCGGCAAGCACCGCGATGCCAGTTAGAGAGACAGCTGCGAACAGCAGCGAAAACACCAATGGAATGCCGCGAACACCGAACAGAACAAACCAAACGATTGCCGCCCATACGATGGCAAGAAGAGGGAAGTATCGGTGTTGGAGTAGTTGTTTCATGGGTGAAATCGACATGTGTATATAATACGGAGGGAATTTCGTGAGACGAAGAAAGGGCGGGAAGCTCCCGCCCTATCCTACGATTGGTTTTGTCAGAGAACATCCTGAAAAGCAAGCAACTCCGGTATACCTTCCCCATTTCGAGGAAACATCGCCACTTTAAGCTTTCGGACTCCGCTGATTCCGATAAAGCGGTTACGGGCTCGTTCAAGGATGGTTTGATTATCGCTGACTGGGTTTATGTCCGGCCATACAATCACATATCGCCCCGGTTCGATTTCGTTAACATGATCGTAATCGCGTACTAAATTGGGTTGGTTGGTTAGTTTGGCTATCAAATCGCCATTCTGACCGGTATCCATCTCAATAGTGATGAAAGCGACTTGTTTGCCCAACCGCCTCGCGCGCAACAACTCACTTTTAACCGTGCCATCAAAATCGTCTTTTGGAGTTGCTCGATCGCCACGCAATATACGAGATACGACCAACAGCAAGACTGCCATGCCCAATAACGTTATTACTGCAATGTTCATGAAGTTGCTCTCACAAACGATACTAACAGATTACAGTGCAGATGCGACTAACATTCTACAAATATATTGTATTGGGTTTACACCTGCAAAGCTTGTAAGCATGCAAATAAAGAAATATCAACCTGCTAAGATTGCTAAGATTGCTTTTTGTGCATGTAATCGATTTTCCGCTTCGTCAAATACAACCGACTGCTTACTTTCGATGACTTCGTCGGTAATCTCCCGGCCGCGTTCCGCCGGTAAACAATGCATCACAATCGCATCTGATTTCGCATAGGACATCAGTTTGGTGTTTACCTGAAATGCCTGTAACCGGTTCGCATTGATATCGGCTTTGTCTTTCGCGCCCATCGAAGCCCAGACATCGGTGTACACCACATCACAGTCTTGCACCGCAGTGACAGGATCGTGAGTAATTGTAACTGTACCGGGACCTTCGCGTCGCGCTTTCTCGGTGATTGCCACGTCAGGAAGTGTATCCGGTGATGTACCGATTCGTAAATCGATTGCCCAGCGGTTTGCCGCCTCAATCCACGAGTTCGCCATGTTATTACCATCTCCAAGATACGCGATTTTCAATCCATCGATAGTACCTTTGTGCTCCAGTATCGTCTGCAAGTCAGCCATTAACTGACATGGATGCAGCAAATCGGTCAATGCGTTGATTACCGGAACATCTGCCCATTGTGCAAGCTTTACAATATCGTTTTGCGAGAATGTGCGAATGACAATACCGCCCAGATAGCGTGTCAACACCCGCGCGGCATCTTCAATTGTTTCCCGCTTGCCAAGTTCGATTTCCTTTTCCGTAATGTATAAACTATAGCCGCCCAATTCGTAAATGCCGGTCTCAAAAGAGATGCGGGTTCGGAGTGACGGTTTGTGAAAAATGCAACCGATGGTCTTTCCGCGTAACGGCTTCCACTCGTGGTCACCCTCGGTACTCCATTCGGCTTTCATCTTGATGGCAAGTTGTAATGCTTCGTCCAACTCGCCGCGTGTCCAATCTGTCATCGACAGAAAATCTTTGCTCTTCATGCCTCTTCCAATATTTTGTAACAATGATTACAGTACGACAGACATTCTTGTCTGCCGAAAACGCAAATTGAGTAGGGGCAAACCTTGTGTTTGCCCCCTTACGAAAATCATTTCAACAGCATCACTTTCTTGATGGCTTGATATTGATTCGCTTTCATTTCGACAAAGTAAACGCCGCTGCTGACTGGACGACCTTGCTCGTTCGTCGCATTCCAGAAAATACTCTGCGCTCCAGCGCTACTCATTGCCAGTGAAAATTCACGAATCGTGCGACCTTGTAAATCGAAAATCCGGAAACTCGCTAACCCGGGAGCAGCGACCCGGAACGGGATTCGCAGACTGCCGTTGAATGGATTCGGATAGGGCGTATCCAACGAGTAAACATTTGGTAATACTATCGGATCGACCGTATCCGACTGATTGGCAATTTTCACCGCGATTTCGTCAAGGAAAATGCCATCTTCCCGGAGCAAGCCGTCAGTTTTGATCCGCCAGCGGAACTGCACTCGCGAGCTGTCGAGCCAATTCGAAAGGCTGACCACAACGTGCCGCCAAGCGAATTGCATACTATCAATTTTCGTTTCCGGTAACTTCCGCCAAGTGACGCCATCATTGGTAATTTCTACCCAAGTTGAGTCGCTTTCCGGTTCCAGACCGCCCTTTATCCAGTAATTCGTCGATGCATCGGTTGCACCACGGAAATCAAAGGTGCGATTCCATTTCAACCAACCATCTGAATTCAACGGTGTTTGACCGGCGTTGTCTTCCGGTTCCGAAGGGGGATCGAAGTAAGCAGGGGTTTCGCCCATCGCATAGCTTCCTTGAAATACATCGTCCGATTCACTGGTGGTACCCCAGGGCAACACCCCTTCGGTTAACCACGCAGCAATACTACCCTCGAAACCTTCGGTGACGGTAGTTGCTGCGGGAATCAAGCGAATCGGAACAAATTGATTTTGCCGGTCGATGATGAGCTGAAACATTTTGTCTGTATAGGATGTGTGGCTCAGCGACACCCAGAATGTATCGGCAGGTAAAGTGGCGCTAAACTCCCCTTGTCCATTGGTTACATACTGCACCGGGCCGGTATCGGGATGCCAGAGTTTAACGACAGATGTTACTGGATTGTTCACATTATCAGTGACACGGAAGTTGACATTGTAACGGGGTAACGGCGTCAAAGCAACATTTCGTGTAACGCTTTGCGCATCACCTAAAATCACATTCGGTATGCGTTGAGTGATATAGCCAAACTTTCGCACTTCCATCGTGTAGCTGCCACCTAACAAAGGACGATAGAATTTGCCATAGGAATTGGTTGTGCGGGGTGCCAAAATCCTGCTATGCCGCTCAAGTATTCGTACTTCCGCCCCTGCTAAATTCGCCGAATTGGAAGCATCAGTGATTCGACCGGTTAAGTAAGAACCACTCGGATTCACTTGCAATGCGCGATTCATCATGACATACGTGCCGTCAATGAACTGACTAATCCATTGGATGGCGGTGGTATCCGGTGGTTGAATCCGATTGGGTACACCACGTGGACCTAACTCGATAAGCGTCTGTACCGAACCTTCCGCCTGATAGAACCAATCGTGAGCGCAACCATTCCTACTGCGGTTTCCACTTGGTAAATAATATGGTTCATCTTCGGTTTGTGATTCCATGACCCTGCCCATTTCAGCGGAAACCTGTTGGATCAAAGCATAGTCTGGATTTCGTTTACCATCACTGGAATTGGTTCCATTCCAATCCCACGAGAAGTAAATCCGGTTGGCAAGATTGCCGGTGCGACTTGAATGATACATAATCGAATACATCGGCTTGATACGGTTCACAAGCTGCATAATCGCTTGAGTTTCCGATTCCGAACCGGCAAACGGACCACGATAGTAATCGTAATCTTCTAATCCCATCGAGAATAAATAGGGGTGACCGCGATGCCAGTTAAATGGAAAATTCCGGTTATTATCAACGCCGCTGGTATCGTAACCCACCGCCGGATCAATCAGTAATCGGCCACTATTCCAACGGCAGTTCTTACGATATGAGATGTCTTCTACATGAGTAAAGTGGGATTGTGTACCCATCACTACATCAAGACCTTCCGGATTCATCGTTGGGATGATATACACTTCCAGTTGCAGCCGCCAGTCGCGGAACCGGGTGGGAGCGGTATTTACGTTCAAACTGCACAAATCCCGCGCTAACTGGATGGTTGTCATGACGCCCAATACTTCCTCAGCATGTATTTGACCGATAAACAATAACTTCGGTTTATCAGCGGGCTCCGGATTGCTCGCATTATTCGAGATTCGCGCACACCAGATTGGTAAACCATACTGCTGGCTGTGACCAATCGAATCGACCCGGATGAAATTTGGATAACGTGCTTGCAGATTAAGTAGGTACGCATGGATTTCATCGTTGTCCATGTACCAAGGGTCTAACTGCGAAAACGCGCTGGTAAACGGTAGGATGCTCAGCAGTATGAGCAGGATACTCTTTTTCAAAACAGACTCTCTCGCTTGATGGATGATCCGCAAGGGGTTTGGAATGGAGATGTTCATGGCGCGTCCTCCTGTTGCTGTGCTTAGTTGCTGTTAATCGACGAACGGCGCTGCCAAAGCGATCCAAAAATAATCGATGCCTCATACAAAACGATAAGTGGAATCGATAGCGCGCTTAACGTAAAAATATCGGTCGTCGGAGTTACGATCGCTGCAATGATTACAATAATAACATACGCAATCCGGCGGTAATGTCGAAAGGTTTCCGGGCTCACAAGATCGATTTTTATCAAAACCGCCATCACAATTGGTAACTGAAAGCAAACACCGAATGCAACTGCTAATAATACGACAAAGGTAACATAGGTGTCGAGTGACCAGAAAACCGTCGAGTTCCCGGTCGAGAAGCCGGCAAGGAACGCTAACGCTTGTGGCAGTAACCACCAGCACATCCCGGCGCCCAATAAAAAGAGCAGGGTCGAGGCAAGCACCAGCGGCACAACCAATCGCCGTTCTGTCGGATACAAAGCTGGTGCGACGAATCCCCACAACTGGTAGAATACCCACGGCAACGCTACAATAACCCCGCCATACAACCCGACTAAAATGTAAACGTTGAACCCTTCGGTGGGAGTGAGGACGGCAAGTTGTGCATTCGCCGGCAGCGCATCGCGGAACGGTTGCGTCAGCCATGCCAGCAATTGTTCAGAATAGTACAATCCACCGGCTGCGCCAACCAGCACACCGAGCACGGCGCGGATCAACCGCTTGCGCAGTTCATCGACATGATCCCAAAATTTTAGATCCGTGCTCATTCGTTCATAAACGCATTGCTATCAGAGTACGGGTGAACCTTGTGTTCACCCTTTATTTACTTCTGGATTTACTTCCGGTAACGATTCCACAAATACCAACCGCTCCCAGCGGAGACAACTGTCGCGATAATTCCCAAACCAACTTGCAAAAACAGAAACCAACCGATACCAAACGTTAACCCTAATACTAAGCCCAACCCGGCAAACCAGTCGATCAACACCGATTTTCCGGTTAACGTTATTGCCCCAGCTTCTTTATCAGCAAAGGTGCCGCCGAATTGCAGAATATCGTCACGCACCGGTTTCCACCACCCCGGCGGGCGTGTTCGGAGATAAAACTCGCGGAGTCGGTGCATTTCGGTCGGCTTCGTGAGATATGCTAACAAAACGGCAACAATGAGTGTCGGAAACGCGGTTAACATGAGTTTCACCGCAAATGTTGCCCAGACTGGTTTCACAAATACCCAGACCGCAGCCAACAGCGTGCTTAACAGCAACGCCGCCAATTCCGAGGTGGCATTAATCCGCCACCACAACCATCGCAAGAGATACACCGGACCAACGCCGGAACCTAACGTAATCACAAATTGAAATGCCGTTGTAACGCTTTGTGCTAAGTACGCCGCTAAAGCTCCCATCAGCAGCACAACTGTTGAAAATACCCAAGCCATCCGCAAGTAATGTTTATCGTCCGCTGTTTTGTGGAGAAACCGGCGATACACATCGTTCAAAAGGTAACTCGCACCCCAGTTAACTTGGCTGGTAACGGTCGACATAAACGCCGCTAAAAAACTTGCCAGCATGAGTCCCAATACCCCCGCTGGAAGCAGATCGACCATCATCTGCGGATACGCCATTTCCGGGTCGGCAATTGTCGGATACAGTTTCAAACTGACTAATGCAACAATCACCCACGGCCAAGTCCGAATCGCATAATTTGCGATATTGTACCAGAAGAAGCCCCCTAATGCATGCCCTTCGTTCTTTGCCGCAAGCAGCCGTTGAATCACTTTCCCGCCGCCGTCGCTATTCAGGTTTGCCCACCATTGTACAAATGCATAGACGCAGAAAGCCCCAAATGCCGCTGTTAATGCGCCATCCAATCCCCACACCGAGGGAACGAACGCAATCGGATTGGCGGGTACAACTCCTTCCGGTTTCCAATTAGCTGGATTTTGTAAAAACTGTAAGAGCGAACTGGTTCCTCCGACCGCATCGAGCGCATACACGGCCAGCACGATAGCGCCGACTTGCGCGATGATGTACTGGACGAAATCAGTGAGGATTGCGCCCCACAATCCGCCCAGTAGCGTATATATAAAGGTCACACCACAGAGTAGCGCTAACGCTGTCAGTTTATCCCAACCAAAACAGGCATACGTGATTTTCGCCATCCCCAGCATTACCCAGCCCATTCCGATGCTATTTACGAGTAACGCTAACCAGATGCCCCGAAACCCGCGCAGAAAGCCCGCAATTTTCCCACTATACCGTAACTCGGTTAGTTCGACGTCGGTCATCACGCCGGCTCGCCTCCAGAGTGGTGCTAACCAAACTGCTCCCAGCATCCCACCAATAGCAAAGCTCCACCATTGCCAGTTCTCCGCTACCCCTCCTTTACGAACGAGGTTGGTGACGTATAACGGAGTATCGGAGGAGAAACTCGTCGCAACAATGCTGGTGCCAAGCAACCACCACGGTAGCGAGCGGCCGGAGAGAAAGTACTCCTCGGTGCTGGAATTCGCGCGACGCGCCAGCGCCAATCCCGCTATCAACGAGACCGCGAGGTAGACGCTAAGTACAATCCAATCAATCGAAGTAAGCATAGTACCACTTCATGAGGTTTTTGCAACGTACTATTTGGATAGAACCAATACAACTCGTTATACTTCACCTTCTTTCGTACTGAGTTCAAATTGTAGGATGAGTTTCCTATGCAAAAATGGCGTTGCATTGTCTGTGGTTACATTTTTTACGGCGCAGAGCCGCCGGACATCTGTCCTCCTTGTGGAGCACCCAAGGAAGCATTTGAACCGATTGCCGGGGGTAAAAATAAACTCCCGATTTGGGCGCGCAAAGACGTAGAATCGTCCGAGAACCAAGCATCCTAATAGGAACGATACGCATACAAACAACGACCTATTCGTTTAGATGGTGAAGTTGTACAGTGGAAACCCGACGGTTTTCACTGTTTTTATTTTTTTACAAGTTTAATGTGAACTCCCGGTTACTTGCAATCGATATCCGGGAACGCTATAATGCGGTTTTTCATTTTGGCGATACCGCGAACAATCAAATCAATCTGGTAGAGGGGAAACCGATGGATTCGACCAACAAACGGCGCACTTCCTTGCTCTCGCTCACTTCGTATGCCAAATCGAGTAATGACTCGATGGAAAAAATCACAATGCCAACCGAGTTGTTTGGTGAAAATGTCTTCTCACTATCGACTATGAGAACACTCTTACCCAAACCGATTTACCAACACATGAAATCGATTATCGAACAAGGCACTACATTGGATACGGCGACTGCCGACGTGATTGCCAATGCGATGAAAGATTGGGCAATGGAACGCGGAGCTAGTCACTATTCCCACTGGTTTCATCCCCTGACTGGATTGACTGCCGAAAAGCATACTGCTTTCTTAACTCCCGTTGGTGAGGGGGGAGTCATTTCCGAGTTCTCCGGTAAAGACCTGTTACGCGGGGAGCCGGACGCTTCGAGTTTTCCGTCGGGAGGAATTCGTTCCACCTTTGAAGCGCGCGGCTATACCGGTTGGGATCCAACCTCTCCAGCATTCATTATGGAAGGGTTGAATGGGAAAACGCTTTGTATCCCCTCGATTTTTCTTGGATGGGGAGGACAAGCTCTCGATAAAAAAACCCCGTTGTTGCGTTCCCTCGAAGCCTTGAATAAGCAAGGGATGCGGTTATTGCGGTTGTTTGGCAACAAAACCGCCAAGCGGATTCACGCTTATCTCGGTTGTGAGCAGGAATACTTCCTCATTGATCGGATTTATTATCTCCAGCGTCCCGACTTGATAGCAGTAGGAAGAACCCTGTATGGTGCGAAACCACCAAAGGGTCAGGAACTGGAAGATCATTACTTCGGTGCAATCAAAGAGCGTGTCCTCGCTTACATGCAAGACCTTGAACACGAATTGTATAAACTGGGAATTCCAGTGAACACCCGTCATAACGAAGTGGCGCCGTCCCAGTTTGAGATAGCTCCGATTTATGAAGATATCAACTTAGCTACCGATCACAATATGTTGATGATGCAGGTAATGAAGACTGTCGCGCACCGCCACGGCTTTGAATGTCTGCTTCACGAAAAACCGTTTGCCCGCATCAATGGCAGCGGTAAGCACAACAATTGGTCGATAATGGATGATGAGGGCAATAATCTCGTCGATCCCGGTACCACTCCGTTGGAGAATGCTCAATTCCTGGTCGTGCTGGCGGCAGTCATGCGAGCGATACATTTGAATGGCGATTTGTTGCGGGTGACAGTTGCTTCAGCGGCAAACGATCATCGCTTGGGTGCCAACGAAGCGCCTCCCGCGATTATCAGTATTTATCTTGGGGCAAAGCTAACCCAAGTCGTCGAATCGATTATCGACCCAACAACTGTGGGATCGATGTTGAAAGAAACCATAAATATCGGCGTTTCAACCCTGCCGCCGCTACCAGCCCACGATTCCGACCGCAACCGGACTTCACCCTTTGCATTCACCGGAAACAAGTTTGAGTTTCGCGCAGTCGGTTCGTCGCAATCAGTTTCGATGCCCAATACCGTGTTGAATACGATTGTCGCCGATGCCTTAAAAGAAATCTGTGATGCTCTCGAAGTCGAAACGAAGGCGGGCAAGGAATTCAATGCAGCGGTGAAAGAATTGGTCAAGCGTCTTTTCACTGAACATCAGGCTGTTGTCTTCGATGGAGACGGGTACACCAGCGCATGGCACGAAGAAGCGGCAAAGCGCGGTCTACCAAATCTCAAAAACACCGTTGAAGCGACACCAGTGTTTTTGGCAGAAAAATCGAGAAAAGTATTTTCTGACCATCGCGTACTGTCGGAAGAGGAACTCGAAAGCCGCTACCACATCAAGCTGGAAAAGTTCATCAAGAACATCAATATTGAAGCGACGCTGGTTGCCCAAATTGGTCACTCGATGATAGTTCCTGCGATTTTCGAGTATCAAAAGGAGATCGCAAAATCGATTGATGAAATGAGTGAAGTGCTGGAAGATTTTCAGCCGAAGCGTCAGCTAAAACTGTTGCGCCAAGTCGCAGAAGGTTTGAATCTCTTATTGGATCGATTGGATGAATTAGAGAAAGTACATGAAGAAGCCGATTCCCATCGTGAAGAGCTGTATGAATGCTCAAAACTCTATCAAGAACGGGTGCGTCCGGCGATGGATGCCGTGCGGGAAATCGCCGATAGTCTTGAACTTATTGTCGACGATGCGCTCTGGCCACTGCCAAAGTATCATGAAATGCTTTTTGTTTCCTGATCGTTAAGAGCGCTGATATTTTTCGAAAATGGGTGAACAGCAACCGGTTCGCCCATTTTTCTTTTGCTATATTACGGCGATACTTCGCTTGAAAACGAAACAGTAAGACATGCACATGGCACTCTTCGATTCCTTAAAATCTATCTGGAGCAATACCAAAGAAGACCCGCAGGTTGTATTCACCCGTCGGCATTTTGTGGATGTCCTGAAACCGTCAACTGCCAAGAAGACTTTGAGTTTTCTATCGCGTGGTGCTCGTTCACTTCGGTTGCGAGGGCTGACAATTGTTTCCGTGAATGGTAGTAAGATGATGCAAGCCGAGATCGAAGATTGGCCGTTCCCACCTATTGTCGAAACTACCAACCGCTTTCAATTAGTCGTATCGAATTGGTGTGATGGGGAGGAGCAACGCTCGACAACTGATGTCACAATTCCAACTGATCCTGAATCAATTCCCGGTACATTACAATTCCCGTTACCTGAGCGGGTCGTCATCACGAAAATGGACTTTCTCGCTCGGCCTGACCCTGCTAAGCCATTGTTGTACCACTTCACAAAGGATGCACACAACTATCAAACGCCGGTGCTCGAAATTTCCCGACAAAGCTTTCGTTTTCGTTTACCCATCGAAATGGAACTTGCCGATGATGGTGAGTTGGTCTCCGAAGGGTATTTTGCGGTCGAAGGCGAACAGTCTACTCCGATCACTTGCTGGTGGAAACGGGTTGGCAAGATGTTGATCGAGTCCGAAATCGAGTCGATTAAACCGAAGCATCTTAGTTGGCTAATCGAGTATCTCCGGGAACGGTTTTTTGCACAAGAAATGATTTGGGATGGCATGCATGTCGCCGAATCGTTGCTGGACGAAGATTCACCCGGGGTTAGACTGAAGCGCACTAATGTCTTAAGTCAATGTAAAGCACTATGGGTCTCCGGGTTACCGCCATTTACCGATTGGTTTCCCGGCACACTTGAAGTACCGTCCAAATGGCAGAACCGTAATCCAGAAGCAATCGCACTGGAGTATGATGCTATCGTTGGAACTTCCGATGAGCTTAAGGAGTGGTTAACCCTTGAGCCTCCCCCGATTCTTCTTGAAAATTGCGCAATCATTGAGTTAGTGACAGATAAAGTTCCGTTATACCCCCACACTCTCGATTCTGTCTCAAACAACAATCCGTTGCCCTTGGACTGGCTTGCGTTGTTCGGCTGGAACGGTAGATTCGGTGAGGCTTCTCCCGTAACGGTTTATCTCTATAATGGCACACGACCTGAGCAGTATCGCTATGCAAAGCAGTTATCAAAGTTTGGTGTAGCGTTACAATGGCTTCGGAAATCAAAATTACCGTCGCAGTCATCAAATATTCTTTTTCATCCGAATCAATATACGATAGTAAAAAAACTCCTTGACGCTGCCCCAAATTTGCCTGACAAACATAAGCTTTGGGTCGTTGGTGAAAGCACTTCGCCATGGATAGCATTGGACATCCCGGCAACCGGAGACTTGTCCGAGTGGATTCTCTCTGTAAAAAAACAGTAAAACTAAACGGAGTAGAAAACTTCAAAAGTGTGAGATTTCAAAGCAAACTACCTTTCTCAGCTCGATTACTTTCTCTATCTTAACCTAACAAAACGATGGGAGTTCGCGCTTTATGCGAAAGAAAATACTGTTTGGTTTCTTAACTCTGTTATTACTTTCCGGATGTAGCATGAACCGGATTGCAATGAAGGCGACAAAACCACTTATCAGTGCAACCTTTTCACAAATACTCGATGAGCCGGATCTAATGATTGCGAAGTCGGCAGTCGAGTCCGATTTAAAACTGCTCGAAGGCATTTTAGTTCACCGACCCAAGGATCGCGAATTGCTGGAGTTAGCAGCATTGGGCTACACCGCGTATGCAATGGCATTTGCGGAAGATGATGACCCAGTTCGAGCAAGTGAGCTTTATCAACGCGGCAGGATGTACGCCAAACGGGGTCTATGTACATACGGGGTAACGGATTCATTGTTTATACTCCCACCAGAGCAACTCGAGCGGAAACTGGCTAAACTTCCGAGTAGTGCAAATGGTCTAATCGTTTGGGGAGGATTGGCGTGGGGGCTCCAAATCATTCAATCTTTGGATAATCCTGAACTTATCGCCGATCTGCCTCGAGTGACTACAATGGTGAATCTCATAAGAGAACGGGATTCTACGTATTTTTATGGGATAACCCTTTTGTTCTTTGGTGTACTTGACGGTTTTCGTCCGAAGATGATGGGTGGCAATCCGGAAGTATCGGAACAAACTTTTGATCGTTGCCGTTCGATAACAAATGGCAGGTTTTTATTGGAACGGGTGTATCGTGCCCGCTACTTGTATGTTCCGACGATGAATGAAGAAAGATTTCGTTCAGAGTTACAAGCAGTGATCGATGCCCCCATAGACTGTTTACCGAACAATCGTTTGCTGACAGCGATTGCGAAAGCAAAGGCAAAACGCTATCTCGCGCAAGCCAGCGATTGGTTTTAATGAGTTTTTAGAGTTAGGCAACCCACCTTGCGGATCACCGCAGGGAATCCTGCCTACCATCATTTATAAATTGTAGGTTGGAAACTCTTGTCCGACCAACATCGAGGGAATCGTGAAACGCATCTTCTTATTCGCGCTATTACTTTGCGCCATGGCATCAAATGCCTTCGCTCAAACTGAAATCAAGTTCGCATCGCTGGCACCTGACGGTTCCACCTGGATGAAGACGATGCGGGCACTGGGTAAAGAGGTCAGCGAAAAAACTGGTGGGAAAGTCACCTTCAAGTTTTATCCCGGCGGAGTTCAAGGTGATGAAGTTGACATACTTCGCAAAATACGAATTGGTCAGTTACATGCTGGTGGATTCACTGGTAATGGAATTGGTGAAATCTTGCCCGCAGCCCGGGTGTTGGAAGTGCCCTTCTTGTTCCACACCGAAGAGGAGTTGGATGCTGCCGTTGCCGCAGTCCAAGCTGATCTTGAACGTGGTTTTGAGGAAAAAGGTTTTGTTTTGTTAGGTTGGTCGGATGTCGGCTTTGTCCACTTCTTCTCTAAAGATCGTATCCAGACATCGAAAGACTTGATGGGAAAGAAAGTCTGGATGTGGCAAGGCGATCCATTAGCTCGTAGCCTCTTCCAAAGTTTTGGCATTACTCCAATCCCGTTGTCGGTGCAGGATGTTATGACTTCATTACAAACCGGGATGGTCGATGTCGTCTATGCCAGTCCGCTTGCTGCCATCGCTCTGCAATGGCAAACCCGAACGAAGTACGTCACTGAACAGCCGGTGACCTATGCAAGTGGTGCTGTGTTACTCTCGAAAACGGCATACAATAAATTGACTGCCGACCAGCAGCGAATTTTAAAGTCGGTTGCTGCCAAGCAATTACGAGATTTAACTGTACAGACCCGTAAGGATAACGATGCAGCATTTGCCACGCTGAAAGCGTCAGGTTTGACTGTAACACCATTCCCGTCCGATGCAGAGCTTGGAAAAATGGAAGCGATAGGTATGAAGACCCGTACCCAGTTGACTGGCACCTTATACTCGAAAGATCTGATTAATCGCGTCGAGACTGCTGTATCCAAGTATCGAGAATCGGAGTAATGTTAATGACGTTAATCTAAAGAACATTTTTATCAATTCTTGTTACGTGGATTTAGTGTTTGATGTGATTCAGTTAAAATTTAGGATGTTTTGAGTCAAACTTTTGTCGATACATCCAAAATATTGATTGCAAAAGTGACGTAAAACACCGTAGGAACAATATGATGAAATTGCGAAGCAATTCATTCGTTTCTTACTTACTTCGACCAATAAAGCGATGTAAGTATTTGTTATTTTTGACACTTGCTTTTCTTTTTGCAAGCGCGGTTCATGCTTTGCCACTGAATTCAACTTGGGAACAGGCAAACCGGGCAGCAGTCGAAGGAAAAACAACTGAAGCAATCAGGCTGTTTCGCCAATTAGTACAGAAATCTCCAAACGAATCCAAATACAGTTTTAATTTAGCGCAAATGCTAACCGAAGCGGAGCAGTACTCTGAAGCTGAAACTTACTTTAAGAAAGCGGTTTCTCAATCGAATGCTCGGCGAATACACGCCGGTTACGCATCATTTTTGTTGTCACAGAATCGTCCTGCCGAAGCCTTACCGTACGCGACTCGTGCCACCGGCGACAAAAAGGCGATTGGTAATGTTTTGCTGGCTAAGACATACCTTTCCTTGCATCAAGCGGATAATTGCAGGAGTACTTTAGTAGGTGCTTTAGCTCGTAATCCGCGTAACAATGAAGCACTTGAGCTTTTGATCCCAATCTTACTCAGATCCCACGAAACCGATTTGGCGGCAAAACTTTTGCGAGCTGCCCTGCAGAATTTTCCCGAACCGGAAGCTTTATACTGGTACGGTATGTTGGGGGTGGCGGTTCCCAATGTTACCGATGCTCCTCGGCAGTTTGAGCGTTACTTGGAACTGTATCCCCGGGGAAAACACCGTAACGACTGTATCGAGCATTTGAAGATATTAAAGCCAGCAGTCGATTATAAATCCCGAACGGACAACCATGTAAACACGTATTTATCTGCTCCCAGCAATCCAATGGGCGACCGAGTGCTTAAAGCAGGTCGAAAATGGATATATGATGTTAGATGGAAGTTCCTTCATTTGGGAAATCTAAAGATTGAGACCATTGGTCGAACAACGTTCAATGGACAACCAGCGTGGCACTTACGCTACTTCACGACCAGTAATCCGGCAATTCCCGGAATCGATTTGGATGATGTCTACGACATATTCATTGATGTTGATTTTCGTTATACCCTTAGCTATGTCGGTGCAGCTAAGCGCGACAAACGCCGATGGGATTTCAATAGCTATGCCTTTGATATTAAAGCGGGAACGTTTACCTCCCGGGCATTCGATGAAGATGGCTATTATTATCGGATAGAGCGTGACTTGCCACTCGACGCCTACGATGGCAGCTCCGTATTGAATTGGGCGCGTCGTACGGTTGCAAAAAACAAAGCCGGAAAAGCGATTACTGTGGTCGATGATGAATATAAATATTCGACAATCAAACCAGGTTTCGTCGCTGAGAATGTAAAAGTGGAAAATGTCAATCGTGGTGCGAATAAATTCAACGCCGAGATTAACTATGTCGGGATTGCTGGAATGACTGGCCGAGCGATGGGTTGGATCACCACCGACGCTGAAGCGCTTCCCGTCAAAGCTATGTTTGAAATCAAGATTGGATCGATCGAGCTCCGATTAGAAAAAGTGGAAGGATAACCTTTGCCCCCCCCATCGATTCTGCAAGAACATCTCCAGATCGAGATTCCAATTGTGCAAGCAGGCATGGTCTGGACCAGCGGTTGGCGATTGGCTGCCGCCGTATCGCAAGCCGGGGCGTTAGGAATCATCGGCGCAGGTTCAATGAAACCCGAACTATTGCGCGAACATATCCGAAAAACAAAAGTTGCGACATCCAAGCCCTTCGGCGTTAATATCCCATTGTTACGGGGCGATGCTCCTGAGTTACTCAAAACCACTATCGATGAGGGGGTCAGGATAGTTTTCACATCGGCAGGGAATCCCAAAACATATACCCCCGAATTGAAACAAGCCGGTTGTTTTGTTGTTCATGTCGTTCCCTCGGTAAAGTTTGCTCAGAAAGCTGAAGCGGCAGGCGTTGATGCTATTGTTGCAGAAGGTACCGAAGCCGGGGGACACAACGGGGTCGATGAAATCGCAACCCTTCCATTGATTCCCCAAGTTGTTGATGCTGTGAAAATTCCGGTCATTGCCGCCGGTGGCATCGCCGATGGTCGCGGGATCGCCGCCGCTCTTTGTTTGGGAGCCGCCGGTGTGCAAATCGGAACCCGGTTTGCCGCTACCGTCGAAGCGTCCTGTCACGAGAATTTCAAACAGGCAATCCTGCAAGCGGGCGATAACGCAACGACTCTTACATTACGCAAAATTGGAAATGCGCGTGTTATCTGGAATGAGTGGGCTTTGCGTGCCGTTACCGCCGAAAAAGCTGGCGCAGAGCCGGAGGAGTTGAAACGGATTTTAGGCGAGAAACGCGAGCGGTTAGGCATCTTTGAGGGGGACATACAGGAAGGGCAACTCGAAGCGGGGCAAGGCTCCGGTCTGATTCATGATATCCCCTCCGCTGCCGAGTTGGTACATCGCCTTTGGCAGGAAACCCAATCTGTTCTGAAAAATCTCACATAATGGAGTAACCCATGGCAACCTTGCGAAAAAAACTGGCGGCAGGTAACTGGAAAATGAATCTGACTCCGCGCGAGACTGTGGAGTACATCAAACTATTTCGCGAGCGGATTCCGGTCGAACGTACCTACGATGTCGCACTGTTTCCACCCTTTATCGACATCCCGTTTCTGATGGGGAATTTACTGGAGCGGCGCGATATCCATGTCGGAGGGCAGAACCTGTCCGAGAAAGAGTCGGGAGCGTTCACCGGCGAAATCTCCGGGAATATGTTAGCCGATGCCGGTTGCACAATGGTTCTGGTAGGACACTCCGAGCGCAGACAGTTTTTCGGTGAGACTGACGAGTTACTTGGCAAAAAGTTGATCCGAGCATTTACCAGCGGCTTACTTCCGGTGTTCTGCCTCGGCGAGACCTTGGAACAACGCAAAGCGGGACATACCTTTGCCGTACTTGATAAGCAACTGACAGCATTAACCGACGTGACACCGGACTTACGTGACAAACTGATTCTCGCCTACGAACCGGTTTGGGCGATTGGAACCGGTGTGACAGCGAGCCCGGCACAGGCGCAGGAAGCACACAAGTACCTGCGGGAGCGGCTGCGCGGGCTTTGGGGCAATGTTGCCGAAACGACGCGGATTTTGTATGGCGGGAGCGTAACCCCAGCGAATGCGAAAGAGCTGTTCGGTTGTGCCGATGTCGATGGCGGGCTGGTGGGTGGCGCTTCCCTGAAAGTGGATTCATTTCAGGCAATCTGTGAAGCGGCCGCTTGACATTGCCCGATTGAGAGGATATTTTACAAGGCTACAAGCAAAGGCGATTCGATGTTATTCGTTATTCTGATTGTTATCCACATCATCATCAGCATCTTGCTGACGGTTTCGATTCTGTTGCAGTCGTCGAAAGGCGGCGGGCTCTCCGGCGCATTCGGCGGATTGGGCGGTGCTGCACAAACGATGTTTGGCGGACGCGGCACAGCGACCTTCCTGTCGAAGGCTACCTCGATCTTAGCGGCGCTCTTCATGATTAACTGCTTAGGAATGGTGTTTGCATCCGGTTTGAACAAACCGACCTCAGCGGTTCAGGAAGAGTTGCAACGCACTCCGGCGAAAACGTCGCAGGGCAATGCATTACCCGCAGTTCCCGAAACCAAATAGCTCTTTTCTTGCTGTCATTGCGAGAGCGCGTAGCGCTGAAGCAATCTCAGTAGGGGCGTATGGCATACGCCCATAAACTTGAGTAGGGCGGGTTCCCACGCCTGCCCGTAACTTGGAGGTTAGGCAATCCTGCCTGACATTTTCCAGTAGGCGCGTATTGCAATACGCCCAAAAAAAAAACGAACGTTGGACATTCCTTTCCAACAATTCGGTAGGGGCAACCCTGGGGTCGCCCACCAAAGAAATAAATACATCCTGCCGGAGTGGTGAAATTGGCAGACACACCATCTTGAGGGGGTGGCGCCCGAAAGGGCATACCGGTTCAAGTCCGGTCTCCGGCACATTCCTATTCACGTAAAACGCATCGAGTCACTCGATGCGTTTATTGTGTAGGCAGTTAGTTTTTACCTTGAAAGACGAGTAACAATCATCTTTGAGAAGGATTTTTCAATTCTTTTCCATAAGTATCAACATCATCAGGTAGAATTGCTGGAAAAAGAATTAACTCTGGATCACTTAGCTTTGATTTTACCACTGCTGCATCCTCAATTGCTTTGAGCAATGATTCTTCACTTAATGCAAAGCTTCTGTTTATCGTTTGACTAATTAATGGTCCAGTTAAACCATAAATCTGTACTTCTAGGCTACCGCTTATTTTACTAAGTTGAGCCGCAACACCAACAGCGAACAGACTGCCTAAATCAATCTCACCCTTTACATCACGAATGTCTGCTTGGATTCTGATTAAATATCCAATCTTTGTATACTCACCGCGAACACGTTTGGTTGCCCATTGTACAAAGTCAGATTGGACAACATAGTGACTGCCTCTTACACCCAAGAATGAGGTCAATAATGTGATCTTCCCATTAGCTTCGATTTTGGAACAGCGATACAGTGATTTGCTGTTGTTCAATTCGGACAACAGAGCATACTTATTCGCCTTTAACATTTCGTAACTAACTTTGCCAGATGGAAACAAAGGAAAATAGTCAGAGAGCGAGTCAACTGGCAATGTCACAGTGACGAGCCTATCTACATTTGGGTCGATGGAGAGTAATCTAAGTTTTGAAACATCCTGTGCTTTTGCACTGATGGAAAAAAGCAAGCACACTATCAAAAGTATAAACTTTAAACGCATGTTGATTCTCCTTTAATCGATTAATCGCGGCTAACTCACGTACAAGCGAGTATTTCTTGAAGAAAAAGGATATCCAGAAAACAACTGCCTCAATCATACGTTCAAAAAAACTTGAGCATGAAATCATACAAAATGTCATGAGCTTTACAAGGTTCATCAAAAAGATACTACAATATTTAACTATATACAAGATGATGTACATTTATTAATATATATTAGGAAAAATGATGTGTGCATTATCTATATATTCGATAGTAAATATATATGTATAAATTGTGACAAAACATAAAAAAAAGGCGGGGTTTCCCCCGCCTTCTCTTTGCACAGCTCGTGTAGAAACAACATATCCGCTGTTATTACCACGCGAATCGGATTTCGTCGATATGTTCCCAATCGATATAGGTCGGGTCCTTCCCTTCCGTTGTAAACAGTAGTACCCCATCATTCGACTCTGTCACATCCTGCGTCCCCTCTAATTTCAGCTTTTCGCCACCCCGCAAAGTCACTTCCGTATATCGCGACGAGTAATGTTTAATCGTCGAGATTTTATCGAATGGAATGAAGTACTCGACCTCATCCATCGTCCCATTCAAGAATTCCCACGTGAATCCTTCATCGAGGTCGTATACCAGCCGTCCACTCTGGCTCTTGCCATCGGTGTCGAGTACAGTGCCCCGCAACGGTCGCGCATCCGGATAATCCCGATACCCTTTTCCGCTGTTGCTCTTCTTCTCGAAGACCAGTTTCTCGAAACCGTCCCATTCGACTTTAATCTTTCCAAACCGCGGGTCCTCACAATAGATGCCGCGAATCGATTGATCGACGTCGTTGGTGCCGGACATATCGATTTTTCGACCATCATATAATTCAAGGGTACAACCGCGCCGCGACCGTCTCGTAATCGATTGAATCGAACCCATCGCGATGGAAACCCTGCCATCTTCAGAATCACCATCGATTTTATCGGTGGAAACGCATTCTTCGCTATCCCACTGAATCCATCCGGAAAAAGTCCCAGCATCGGTGGAGAGGGTACCGTACATCCGAGTCACACCGGGATTGAGCGAAGGCGGGGTATCGAAAAACTCGATGAGTTTGATTTTCTTCCATTCGAGGTCGATATCGCCCAAACTGTTATCTTTGACATGGATCGTGCCGCCCAAATCATTAGAGCCGCCGGTCACTTGATAGACTTGGTTGTCCTTCATTGTGAGTTCGGCGTCTTCGCTACCGGTGATTTCAATCTTCTTGATGTCGCCGAACCGGGATTGAAAGACGTGGGTTACGCCAAATTCATTCCAGTGGGCAACGACCATGCCGCCGAGAATTACTTTGGTTTGCGCCATCTCTTCCATGCGTTCGCGCATCTGTTCGGCTTTCTCGCGCAACGCTTCCGCTTTGGCTTCTAACTCCTCAGCTTCTTTAAAATTCTTGTCGTTGTTTGTGCGTTCGGCTTCTTTCCGCAGTTTCTGCGCCGATTTTAAGTACTCGCGAACGCTTTTGTCGTATGTTCCCGCCGAATTTTCATCGGTCAATTTGTCAAAGTGCTTTTGGAACGGATTGCTGTCCTTCGTTCCATTGAAAATGTCATCCCAGAATGCTTCTTCGGTACCCCACCGAAGTTGTCCGGTATAGATGTTACCGCTTTTCGTGGTAACTCGTCCATAAAGAAAGCCACTCGCTTCTCCGGCATAAACCGGAATCGATCCAAAACTATAGCTGAGTGCAGCCAACATGAGTGCTGTAAGCGTGAACAGCCTGCGATGTTGCCGTTTCATACGATTCACTCCTTCCTAACCTGTATGCAACCGTAGTGCGGAAACCGCGACGTTACGTGCAAGGAAATCCCGTTAATAGATGCGGCGAGAAATTGCCGTCATCATCGAGCCTCCGCTGCCTCCTTCGAAGCGCTCACTTTGTGGCATACCTTCCGGTTGCGTCGGGACCGGCGAAGCAACCGCTTGCATGACTTCTAACATTTTCCGGTGATAACGCCGGTCTGCTCGTAATAATTCTGTAGTTAACTCGATAAAGCGGTCTTCCGTCATTTGTCCGGAATTCTCGCCTAACCGAACCATAATGGGTTGGGCTTCGGTACCGGTTTTCACCAGTTCCCGCTTTGCATAGTGGCCGGCAAATACACCGACAATTAAAAGTATCGAGGCTGCAACCAGCAGGCGCGCGGGTTTGGGAAACCACCGTTCGATTCGCGGCGCGCGTCGGGTGCTTTGACGTTCGATTTTGTCCCATAACCCTGCCGGTAACGCTTGTTTCGATTGCTTTTCAACGAATCCACTAACCAGCGCTTGCAGTTTTCCTGCTTCGCTGTAAAATTGTTGTAACGAGTTGTCAGTCATAAGGCGGTCGAGCGTCGGTTTGATCATTTCTGGCGGCAATTCACCATCCAGCAATGCCGATACGTTCGCTTCCCAATCTTCCTGACTTTCCATTTCTTCCTCCCCGGAAAATCGCTGCAGCGGTTTCCGATACTATTCGGCAAGCGCGGCGATTGCCTGCTTGCGCGCCCGGTATACGTTGATTTTTACTTGGGCCGGGCTCCATCCCGTGTTGTCGGCGATTTCAGCATAACTCATTTGTTGGAGTATGCCCAATTCAAAGGCTTTGCGGTGCGACGGGGACATCTCTCTCATCACGGTTGCGATCCGGTCCTGCAACATTTGATGGGAGGCGTGTTCCTCCGGCGAAGGCGCCGATTCAGCCATCGATTCGTACTGCATTTCTCCCCCTTCCCCAAGGGTCGAAACGGCTACCGGACGGGTTCTCCGGTAATGGGATTTCATTAAGTTCGCGGCGATCTGAAACAGGTACGATTTTACCCGGCTGGCATCGCGTAACGGGTTCCCCGATCGGATGGCCGCGACGAATGTTTCTTGTAACAGGTCTTCGGCATCGGATGTATCGTGGATTCGGCTCCGCAGAAACGCCAAAATGGCGGGCCCGTGCTCTTCATAAGCCGATTTCCAGAGTAGTGTAGCTTCCATGCCATGTTCCATAGTGTTTGTACCAGTACGATTGTTAGAGATACATCCCTTGGCTTTGGTTACAATGTTAGTGTTCCCGCTCCAAACTGGTAGCCGAAGGCTTTAGCCTACAAATCTTAAAAATTGGTAACAACGCGGGCTAAAGCCTACGACTACCTTTTGCGGGAGAGTTACATACAAAGATAAAGAATCCTTTTTGACTCTGAGTGTAAACGCAGGTCAAATCGAAAAATCGTTTACCAACATCAATTCACCTTGCATATCTGTGTGAATCAAAGTACGTTCCGGTTGCCCCTACAAACTTGGTTCGTTCTATCGCTCCCAGAGGAGGTTGCTTATGATGTGGTTGCACGGGAAGTTCTCGATTTCTTGCCACTGGCTTTTAACGTTAGCTGCAATGCTATCGTTAACGCAGTTATCATTTGCGCAAACGGCATTATCCCATCAAACACCGGTTTCATTCAGCGATTCGCTCCACCAATACTCGATTGTGCCAACTGATACTCTTTGGTCGGTGATTGGTGTCCGGTCACCCGGTACAGTGGATTACAATCTCGCAATGTATTCCGATGAAAATTTCCGCACCCTGATAGCTCAATCGAATCTCACTGGTTCTGGTATCGACTTTTTAGTAGCGGATTTTCACCACGCTGCTTTGCAAAACTATTACCTCCAGACTGAAAGCACAGGTGGAACGGGTGCGTATTCTGTCGAGTATGCTAACTCGGTTGTTACGATACCCAATGGAAACATCACAGTCAGCCAAAGCTGGACGTCCACAACTGTCGTGCGGATGTATCAAGTATACCTCAATGCGGGAACTCAATCGATCACGTTAAATCGAATATCAGGGAATGCAAATCTCGGATTCGCGGTATTCAACTCAAATAATGCCTCCTACTTTGCCGGCAGAAGTGACGCACTCGCTGTATCCGATGGTGATAATTCCGTCGAGTCGGTAACGTTGAATGTTGCGCGGGCCGATTGGTACGGTGTCGTCGTTTGGTCGAATAGCAGTTCGGTCGCTTCTTACACGATTGGAAATGTTCCCCGCCCTTCGATAACCATGACTACGCCCAATGGCGGCGAATCGTGGAATGCCGCGACAACCCGGGAAATTCAGTGGTACTCCAGTTGGGTGACTGGTAGCGTCGCTATCGATGTTAACCGAAGCTACCCTACCGGAACTTGGGAAACAGTCGTTGCCAGTACCAGCAATAGTGGCACCTATGCATGGGGAGTTACCAGCCCGGGAACGACGACTGCCAGAATCCGGATTCGCGCTGTTAATAATGCAACCATTGCAGATACAAGCGATGGCAATTTCACAATTATCGGTGCGCCAACCATAACTGTCACATCACCAAATGGAGGTGAGAGTTGGAGTATCGGGTCGACCTATCCTATCACATGGATTTCATCTGGTGTAACCGGAAATGTCAGTATCGATGTCAATCGCGGATACCCGACGGGAGCTTGGACTTCGATAACTAACAGTACTGCAAATAGTGGCACCTACGATTGGATAGTGAATGCACCGACCGCTACCACGACCCGAGTTCGGATTCGTTCGGTAACTACTACCACCATCGGAGACACCAGTAATGCGAACTTCACAATAGCGGAAGTTCCTTTGATTACTGTGACCGCTCCCAATGGTGGCGAATCGTTTGTTACCGGGCAAGCCACCAACATCACATGGACATCATCGGCAGTCACCGGGAACGTAGCGATTCGGTTGAATCGTAATTACCCGAGTGGGACATGGGAGAGCATTAGCGATAACGCTGTGAACAATGGCATCTACCCGTGGTCGGTGTCCGGTCTTGCCAGCACAACTGCTCGAATTCGCATCACATCAATTGTAATTCCAGCAGTCGGCGATACCAGCAATGCGAACTTCACAATTACTCAACCAAGTATAACAGTCACTTCTCCGAATGGTGGGGAAATTTGGGCACTTGGAACACCACACAATGTCACATGGTCATCCAGTGGAGTTACTGGTGCGGTTTCCATCCAACTTAACCGGGGATATCCCACTGGTACTTGGGAGACCCTTACCGATAGTACCACCAACGACGGTTCCTATAGTTGGACGTTGACGGGCGCTACCTCGAGCACCGCCCGTATTCGCATCCGTTCCTATTATGATCCTTTCCTCGGCGACAGTAGTAATGCGAATTTTACGATTTCCGCTTTGCCTTCGGTCGAAGTCATCATCCCGAATGGCGGTGAGCAATGGAACATCGGTACCCAGCAAGTGATTCGCTGGCTCGCTACCGGATTCTCGGGGAATCTACGAATAGAACTCAACCGTGATTATCCATCGGGTACTTGGACATCACTCTGGAGTAATGCACTTAACGACAGTAATCAAACATGGACGGTGACTGCTCCGGCAACTGCGAACGCTCGTATTCGCATCCGCTCCGCTGTTGATACGACAATCGGTGACACCAGTAATACCAATTTCGCTGTCGTGATTGCGCCACGGCTAACTGTCACAGCACCAAACGGGGGTGAAACGGCAACGATTGGGGCGAACTACAACATCACTTGGACTTCGCAAGCGTACTCGAATGCAGTAGCCATTGATCTTAATCGCAGCTATCCTTCTGAAAATTGGGAGATATTAACCGATAGCACTGCCAACGACAGCTTGTATCAATGGGCAGTGACAGGAGCAGTATCGACAACTGCGCGAATCCGCATCCGTTCCTATAACGATGCAGCATTAGCAGATACATCAAACGCGAACTTTACGATTGCAATGCCTCCCAATATTCTTGTTGTTGCTCCGAATGGTGGCGAATCGTGGGTACTTGGTTCACAACAAATCATTCAGTGGATTGGAACCGGTTTTACTGGAAATGTCTCGATTCAAATAAATCGCAATTATCCATCCGGTACGTGGCAGAATATCATCACCAATACTCCGAATGATAGTAATCAAGTTTGGACGGTTTCCGGGGCATTAACAGCGAATGCCCGAATTCGCGTAAGATCTACCACCAACTCGACAATTGGTGATACTTGCGATGCCGATTTTGCAGTTGTAGCACCACCCAGCATTACTGTAGCGTCTCCCAATGGCGGTGAATCGTGGCAAATAGGTTCTCCCTTCGACATCCGTTGGACGTCAGTGAATCTTGTTGGAAATGTCGCAATCGAGTTGAATCGCAGTTACCCGACAGGTACTTGGGAAGTCTTATTTGCAAATTCACTCAATGACTCGGTGCAATCGTGGACAGTTACCGGCGCAACGACAACGACAGCTCGCATTCGGATAACCTCCCTCGTCAATCCCGGAGTTGGCGATACCTCCAGTGCAAACTTCACAATTGCCGAGTTAGCGCCACCCAGTGTAACTGTCACGGTCCCGAATGGCGGTGAAAACTGGCAGACCGGAACTACCCAGAATATCACATGGACATCGTTCAATCTTGCTGGTAATGTCGCAATCCAATTGAAACGGGGATACCCAAACGGTACTTGGGAAACACTGGCAGCCGATGTTCCGAATAATGGTTCGTATGGCTGGAACGTTGCCGGAACGGCTTCAACGGCATCCCGGATCCGGATTCGCTCAACGGTCGATACTACTGTCGCTGATACTTCCAATGCGAATTTTACTATCAGTGTACCGCAGACATTGACGGTTTTGACTCCGAATGGTGGTGACTCCTTGGCGATAGGTTCGGTCTTCAACGTTTCTTGGACGTCGACAGGACTAACCGGAAATGTTGCCATCGATTTGAATCGAACATATCCCGCAGGGACTTGGTCGACCATTACAGGAAACACCTCGAATGATGGCACGTACAATTGGACTGTCTCAGCTCCCGTTTCCTCGACTGCACGGATTCGAATTCGTTCATTAACGGCGACAACTGTAGTCGATACCAGTAATGCCGATTTCACAATTTATCAACCTCCAGTGTTAACGGTTACTGTTCCTAATGGAGCGGAAAATTGGGTTGTCGGTACTACCCAAAACATTACTTGGACATCCAGTGGTGTTACGGGTAACGTCGCTATTGAGTTAAACCGAACCTATCCCGCTGGCACTTGGGAAAGTATTTCTGAAAACACCGAGAACGATAGTGTGTATTCTTGGTTGGTAACGGGAACTACTGCGACTACAACAGCCCGTATCCGCATTCGTTCCCTGCTGATGCCACAACTCGCCGACACCAGTAATAACAATTTCCGGATTACGATACCTCAAACGGTTACCGTTACCTCGCCCAATGGTGGGGAAGCTTGGAGTATCGGAACGCAACACCCAATCACTTGGACGACAACTGGAACGGTAGGAAACGTCATTATCGACATCAATCGTACCTATCCGACTGGTACTTGGTCGACCATAGTCGCTTCGACTGCGAATACTGGTTCCTACAATTGGACAGTCACAACACCCACCACTTCCAGTGCCAGAATCCGGGTGCGAATCGTAGCAACCCCCACGATTGGTGATACAAGTGCGGCGGATTTTACTATTGTTTACCCGGCTGTGACTTTGTTAACCCCGAATGGTGGTGAAGCACTTACGGTTGATTCGCTCACATCGATTACATGGAATGCTGTTGGTGCGGTTGGAGCGGTTAGGGTCGATTTAAATCGAAACTATCCTTCCGGTACTTGGGAAAGTATTGGAGACAGTGTCCCCACAACTAACTACTCATGGACAGTAACCGGTGCGATTACAACGACTGCTCGTATTCGCGTAACATCGCTTCAGTATTCCGCAGTTGGTGATACATCCGATAATGATTTCTCCATCGTATTCGTAGAACCACCAAACATCACAGTTGTCTATCCCAATGGCGGGGAAACACTGTATACCAGCCAACCGTACGATATTCTTTGGACATCCCATCAGATTGTTGGCAATGTTACATTGCAAGCGAACTATGGCTATCCGAATGGCGCGTGGGATGATATTGCCATTAATGTCCCAAATACTGGTAGTTATACTTGGGTTATCGAGGATTTCTTTACCACGCAGTCAGCACGCATCCGAATTCTCTCGGTTACCAATCCCACACTGGGTGATACCAGTAATTTTGATTTTACGATAAGAAATCAACCAGCGATTCAGTTATTGGAACCAAACGGTGGAGATGTTTGGCGGTTGGGAACAACAGCCACGATTAACTGGACAAGTTCTAATGTGCAAGGCAATGTTCGCCTCGAACTCAATCGTAGTTATCCGACAGGAACTTGGGAGAATATTACAACCAACACACCGAACGATGGTTCTGAAAATTGGGTGGTAACCGGTTCGTTAACGACCACCGCTCGAATCCGCATTCGTTCACTGGTTACTCCGACCCTTGGTGATACCAGTGATACTGACTTTACTATCGCAAATCCGACTTTGCAATTAACGGATATGGGTAATGGCGGCAGTTACTTCCTCGGATATTCCTATTCGATCGGGTGGATCAATGAGGGGGTAAGCGGAAACGTCCGGTTACAGTTAAATCGAAACTATCCTACTGGCGCTTGGGATTCGATTGCGACTGTACCAGTGGCTGATTTGGCTTACTTGTGGTTTACCGTACCACCAACCACGATGAACGGTCGATTTCGAATCCTCTCAGTTATCAATCCGGCGATTGGCGATACTTCCGACAACAACGTCGAGCTGCATAATCCGACGCTAACTGTTTCAACACCCAATGGTGGCGAAGTTTGGATGATCAGTTCGGTTCGTTTTATCAATTGGAGTAGCTGGGGGGTGTCTGGAAATTTACAGATAGAACTGAATCGCAATTATCCGACCGGAACATGGGACTCTCTTTCAACGGTACTCTATGCATCCAATGGCTATGGTTGGGGAGTTACCGGACCGGAAACGAATACGGCACGTATCCGCATACGATCGCTGTCATTCCCCTCAGCGATCGATGTCAGCGATGCCGACTTCATGATAACGCAACCTGCTGTTACATTACAGCACCCCAACGGGGGAGAAATCCTGTACACCGGAACAACCGATACAATTCGTTGGATATCCAATGCGATAATTGGTGATGTCCGCATTCAGATCAATCGCAACTATCCCAGCGGTGCTTGGGATTCGATTGAGACCGTACCAATCGAGAACACTCAGTTTGTTTGGAGCGTTACTTCTCCCGTCACTACCACCGCAAGAATTCGATTACAGCCTGTACTGGATCCGCTCCTTGCTGATACCAGTGATGCCAACTTCCTATTTCTGCACCGGCAGCAATAGCACTTACTACTCCGAATGGTGGGGAAGCTTGGCACATTGGTACTAACCACCCGATTACCTGGACTTCCAGCGGTGCGGTTGGAAATGTTATTCTCGACTACGACTGGAATTATCCCTCCGGCGACTGGACTACGATAATTGCATCGACAGTAAACTCCGGTTCTTATGACTGGACGATTCCGGCGATGTTAAGTACCAGCGTGCGGGTTAGAATTCGCTCTACGACCAATCTTGCAGTCGGCGATACCAGCAACGCCAGTATGTCAATTATCAATCCAGTAGTCACTGTGACTGCTCCCAATGGCGGTGAGACATTGAACATTGGTTCGCCCTATCAGATTGCTTGGAGTAACATTGGTGCGATTGGTGCGGTAAGAATTCATTTGAACCGCAATTTCCCAACCCAAACTTGGGAAACGATTGCGGATAGTGTTGTTGGCACTACATTCCAATGGAATGTTACTGGTGGGGTAACTTCAAATGCGCGGATTCGTGTTACATCTATCCAACACTCGGTAGTTGATGTTAGCGATGCTAATTTCACTATTACTGCACCAACTCTTACTGTGCTGTATCCGAATGGTGGTGAAGTCTTTGGAGCACAATCGGTGACAACTCGTTGGAGTCGACAAGCTGCACCGGGTAATGTTCGGGTCGGATTGAATCGTACCTACCCGAGTGGAAATTGGGAGCTATTGGGTACATCGACAACCGATTCGTTACAGTGGTTTGTTTCCGGGGTAAACACCGAAACCGCGAGAATTCGGGTGCAACTTGTGGCGGATACTTCAGTTCAAGATTTCAGCAACAACAATTTCGCGATCCGCATCTCATCAGTACAAAGCCGGGGAAATACTATCCCGGATAAGTTTAGCATCAATTCGATTTATCCGAATCCTTTTAATCGGGAAGCACGCATCGAGATTGCAATTCCCAAGGCTGGGGTGGTTTCACTTAAACTGCATGATATCATGGGGAGAGACGTTGGAGTTATCTTCTCAGGAGAGTTACAACCGGGTGTGTATGCATTTGATTGGCGAAACGACAATCTATCCAGTGGAACGTATGTATTATCAATGGAAGCTGGGACATACGTCGAGCGCCGCACCATCCAGTACATCCGATAACCACGAGTAGGGGAGGGTTGCCATGCCCTCCCGCCGAATCCGCGAAGCAACAACAAAGAAAAGATTCCAGAAACGCCGGGTTTACTCCCGGCGTTTTTGTTTTCACCAATTCTTGTTTTTCCCATGCAAAAAAAATTCTATCTTACATGTAGAAACTGGAATGAGGTTACAATGTACATCCTTGATTTAGAATCCCACATCATTCACGACGCTGGCAATCCACGTTATGAATGCCATCTGAACAAACTGCCGAAAGAGCAGAAGAAAAAGATTTACACCATCGATGCGGTGAAGCGGTTATTCAATGAGAATGCGAAGAAACCGTACAACGGGTGTAAGTATTGTATGGCGGAGTATCACCAATTTGATATGCAGGCGATATTCTACAAGAGCGATAAAAACGATTGATGCTGGCTCCCCTTATCACGGAATGGCGGCGGATTGGTTCATCGCTCAATCGGGGAGCTACTTCCTGTCTGCTTGATGCTGCCCATGCCTTTCGGAAGCATTACGGCAGGAAAATGCAGTGGGAGGAAGGCGGCGACCGGTTGCCCGGGCTTTTGCTTGAAACGATACCCGGTTTTGCACCAGTTGAATGGTTGGCGTGGCGGATAGATGCTTCGGTATGGGTAGGGGAATCGCCGTTTGATCTCTGTATCCAATTGGCGGAACTGCCGGATCGATTGCAGCGCTTCCGGTCATTACAGGCTGATGCTGTCCATGAGCTGACTGTCAATAATCCGGTGGTTATATACTCCGCCGGTGCTGCAGTTTTGAATTTGCTGTCGCGGCGATCACCGAGCAATCCTCCTATTTTCATTGCAGAGGGGCGTCCCGGTAACGAAGGGGTTGCTTTAGCGCAACAGTTACTAAAACGCGGGATTATAGCTCGATTGTTGACAGACACCGGGATCATCAATCGCATCGAAGAAGATGTGATTCTGTTGCTCGGCACTGACCGCATCACCCGCACTGGTTTCCATCATAAGATTGGTACTTGTCCGCTGATTGATGCGGCAAATCGCACCGGTGCACAGGTGATTGCGTTAGCCGATCCACTAAAACGCAATCCACCCGATCCATGGACGAGATCTTCAGTTCGAAATTTCCGCCGTCAATACCCCGGCAATCCAGAACTCCAACTGGAAGGGGCGTTGTTGGAAAATGTCCCCTATCGGGAACCAGTCATCCAAATTTTCCTCGGTGATAAACCGTTTCACCCCGGTGACGATACCGAATGGGAAGCTGCCGGGAAAATCGCCATGCAAATGCTCGGTTGGCCAACCTAACAACACCGGGAAAGCATGAAATTCCTGTACTTTTCGCCCGAACATATTTCCGGAACCATGACGACGGTGCGCCGTGCCCACGAAGCGATTGGCGACCAATGCCGTTCTCTGACTTTGTTTGCGAATCGATTCGGTTTTCCCGACGATATCTGTTTAGACCTGCCAATGTCGCCAATCGGCGGTTGGTTCGCGAAAGTGAAAGAGCTTCGTCGTCGACTCCGTCATGATCAATTGGATCATGAGAAACCGCCGCCTCCCGGTACCCCTCCGGTTTGGCAACCCGGCAGCAGCACTGCGGAGTTGGTTTTTCACTTGCGCGAAATGATTTGGACTCCACTCATCAGCAATGCGAGGAAAAAATACTCTTTAGATGAATTCGATATCTATCAATTTGAAATGGGAATGGAATTCTATCGCGATGCTCGGTGGC
>JAOTSC010000022.1 GCA_030247525.1 bacterium
TCTCCGCGCTGTGCTCGCCGCCGCGGGTCTAACCTTTTCCTCCGTTGCTATGACAACGATTTATCTCACCGATTTAGGCGATTTTGCCTTAGTGAACAAAGTCTATGAATCGTTTTTCGAGGCGGGACACAGCTTTCCCGCCCGGGTGACGGTCGAAGTTTCTAAACTTCCCCGCGATGCCCGGGTCGAAATATCGATGATAGCGAAGCTCCCGTTATAAACGGAATGCGCTTACTTCGACTCGTACTACTTGTAACCCTGCTCACCAATTTGGCGAGCGCGATGGTGGCGGATTCACTATTACCGTCACCGTCGAATATCGCATTGCGTAGTTTTGCATTTCCGGGGTGGGGACAGTATAGCAACGGGAAACCAGTCAAGGCGATGGTGTTTGCGGGAACCCAGCTTACACTTGGTTATAGCATTTTCCGGCAGAATCAGCGGATGCAACACGCGCTGGGAGCGGCGCAGGCGGCAACTGATACCATCGTACGATACGATTATGAGCGGATTGCCAGTTTCTATGAAAACGACAGGAATAAGTTTATCTGGTGGAGTGCTGGCGCACTATTGCTATCGGTATACGACGCGTTTGTCGATGCCCATTTACGGAATTTTGAAGTCGGACCATCCTATGAAGAGAAAGTAGGAACCGGCGTTCGTATCACGGTTTGGTTTTAAGGGGACACGGTTCGGCATGATTGATCAATCCGGCGCAATCCATATGCACACGACCTATTCCGATGGAACGGGGACGTGGAAAGAGCTTGCGCGATTTGCCGCCGAATCGAAGATGGACTATGCCATCGTTACCGACCACAATACGCTTGAACCACTGCACCAAGGCTTGGAAGGTTTCTATGGCAATTGTCTGGTACTTGCCCAAACCGAGCTAAACGACGCCGACGACCGTAATCATTATATTTCCCTCGATGTAAAAGACGATTTACCGAGCAACCGCCCCGCCGATGAATTGGTCGCCGCCGTGAAAAAACAAAACGGTATCGGCATCATCGCCCACCCCCACGAACATCGCCACGAATTGGAATATCCAGCGTATCCATGGGATCGTTGGGATTTGCCGTACGACGGTATCGAATTGTGGAATCAATTGTCGGCGTGGAAGGAAACGCTCACCCGGTGGAATAAACTGTGGCGGTTTGTGAAACCGAACCTGACGTTGCGGATGCCGCCGCGCGAAACCATTGAGTTATGGGATCGGGTGAATCAGGAACGCGATGTAATCGGCATTTTCGGGATTGATGCCCATGCGCTCAAATATCGTGCTTTTGGTATGCTCTCGGTAACGGTGTTCCATTACAAAGTGCATTTTAAATCGCTCCGGACGATTGCCCTCGTGCCGGGTCAGTTGCGCGCCTATCCTGTGGAAGAAGCGAAGAAAATGCTGTATGACGCTTATCGTAAGGGTCGTCTACATTGCGTGAATCACCGGTTGGGATCGGGTATCGGCTTCCGGTTCTGGGCAGAGCAATCCGCCAGCGCTGATCCGCTCTGGCCCGGGGATACCGTGCCATATCAACCGGGATGGAAATTGACGGCAAAATCACCCGACCGCTGTAAATTAGTCCTCATACATAACGGTTCACCGATTGCCGAAACGACCGGACACGAATTGTCACATGACGTTGTTGCGCCAGGCGTGTACCGGATCGAATCTTATAAAAAAGATCGGGCATGGTTGTTTACCAATCCGATTCGGATGCGTTGACGAATCGCTGAAAACAATTCTGCGAGGCAATATGCTCTACTCCCATTTTCTACGAATTTCCTGTCTTCTTCTCCTCACCCTCCCGGTTATGTTCTCTCTCACTTCCTGTGATGGTCATAGCAGCTCGACCGGATCGTCGGGCGGTGGGCATCTCAATATCAATGCACCCGGAGACTTAACCGGGTATCGCGATTCGACCAATGCTTGGGTTATTCACCTCAATTGGCGCGATTTCTCAAACAACGAATTGCTGTTTTTTATTTTCCGCTCTACGACCAATACTCCGGATGGGTATTATCAACTTGATTTTGTTCCGGCGAATACGACCGCCTATAACGATTCAGCCGCACCGACCGATAGCGTTTGTTACTATCGCGTTTTTGCCGCAGCCGGAAAGTATTATTCATTATTTTCCAATGTATTGACGGTTCCCATCGATACCGCCCGGTAGTAGGACAGACACTCCTGTCTTTCCAATGATTTCAATTTTCGTCACTTGCCCCTTCCCTTTTGTTCCCTCCGCTACGTACAACTATCTTACAGAAATATCAACGAATGGATATCGCATGGATCACGAACCACCTCGCTATGTTACCCGTTCCCGTCCCCACGATGACCGGGAAGTAACCCGCGAATTAGTCCGCAATTGGCCGAAAACCGACTTGCATTGTCACTTGGACGGCAGCGTCCGCCCCGAAACGATTTGGGAACTTGCCCATCAACAAAAAGTAAAACTCCCGGCAGCATCGCCGGAAGAGTTGCGCACTGCACTGGTGGTCGGCGACCGTGCGCAAAATCTTCGCGAATATCTCGAACCGTTTCATATTGTCAATCTTGTATTGCAGGAAGAGGAAGCGCTCGAACGGGCGGCATACGAATTAGCGGAGGATGCTTGGAATGAAGGGGTATGGTATCTCGAAGTCCGCTTTTCACCGATTCTCCATATCCACAAGGGATTGCACTTGACCGACATCATGGATGCGGTTATTGCCGGGCTCCAGCGTGCCGAGCGATCTCTTGGCATTCGGACGGGCGTGATTGTCTGTGGAATTCGTTCGATTGAACCGGAAGTTTCGCTTCGCTTAGCCGAGTTAACCGTTGCCTACAAAAATCGCGGGGTCGTCGCCTTCGATTTAGCTGGTGCGGAGGACAATTACCCGGCGAAAGATCATGTCGAAGCGTTCTACCTGATTCGCAAGAACAACATTAACTGTACCGTCCACGCCGGGGAAGCGTGGGGTCCCGATTCGATCTCGCAGGCGCTGCACAACCTCTCGACACACCGGATTGGACACGGTACCCGCCTGAAAGAAAATGGCGATTTACTGAATTATGTGAACGACCACCGGATTCCGCTCGAAATGTGCATCACCTCGAATGTCCAGACGAAAGTGGTGAAGAGCTTTGAACAACACCCGATTCGCTTCTACTACGATTATGGGATGCGGGTCACGATCAATACCGATAATCGGCTCATCAGCGGGACCGACATCACCGAAGAATTCCTGCGGGCGCATCGCTATTGCGGAATGACGTTGGGCGAATTGGAAGACATCGTGATTATGGGTTGGAAGGCGTCATTCATGCCCTATCGCGAAAAAACAATCATGCTCCAGAAAGTTTTAAAGGAACTCGATAAGCACGTTGTACCGTATTGAGGATTATTGCACCACCACAACTCGCCAAATCCTCCCCTGCTTGAGAGGATATGTTGCGATTCGTTCCATGCAATATTTCCGTTCGTTAAATCTCACCATGACCAGCCGTTGTTCCCCTTCCGGATCGAACTGATAGAACGATTGACTTTGGCTTTCGTGAATTGATTCAGCAAAAGTCAATCGTTCACTCAATTAGGAAAACTTTACGACCATGCGTTATGACGTGAAACATCGCATGAAGCAAGTATCTTGAAGTTCGCAGATAGATTTCAGCGAACTAAATTCATTCTACCGACCATAATCGTATTCTTACAGTCGATGGCATAGAGGTATACACCGGAAGCCAACGCTTTCCCTTCGTCGGAGAGACCGTTCCATTTAACATTATATGTACCGATTCCATCCGCATCGAATCGAATTGTTCTCACCAATTGTCCCAGGATGTTGTATATGCGGATTTCCAAGAGACCGCGATACGTTTGGTTCAATCGGATTTGAATATCGGTCGACGAGTTGAAGGGGTTGGGATAATTCCCTAATAGTACAAAGGCTTGTGGAGTAACCGCTTCATGTTGTCCCGGTTTTTCTTGAACCGGCGTTCCGCCGCCACCACCCGTAAAACTCGTAAATGGGCTGATAACGCCATAAGCGCGACTGATCTGGATGATCAAAGCTCGCAATGCGAGCGCGGTATCCGATGCGGCACTATGGGCATAGTATTGAATGAGGAGAGTCTCAATTTTCTTTTTTGCCCATACCTTTTCTAAATATAGATTCTCAGCGCCAGATTCATCCGATAGTGTAAGCGGATAAGTATAGGAAACCGGACTGCCGAACGCTGTGCCCGAAAGACTGATGCTCACTTGCTGAGCGGCTGGATAACGTCCCGATACAATCATCTGGGAGCCGCGATAGAGATTCGGTAAAACCGTCGGGTACGTCTCAGTGACGATATTCGGCGTAAACTCAATCTGAGGATTAATCAGTACCGGGTTGCGAATTAACTGGTAGAAGGTAGTTATCTGGGCGTACAGGTCGGAGTTATCGACGAATTGGGTAAGTCCATGATTATGGAGTGAGGTCAAGGTCAGGACTTGCCGGTTCACATCGGATCCAATGCCAAAACAGAAGATACTGATGTCGTTTCTTGCTCTGGTCGCCTGACGGTCGATAAAGTTTACCAACTGCGTCGTATTTACATAACCGGTGGTAGGCTGTCCATCGGTAAGGAAAATAATGATGTTGGCGGTTGAGTCATTCGCTGTTGCGAATTGCGAAATCGCAACCCCAAGCGCACCTGAGATATTCGTAGTTCCCCTCGCATAGAGCCGATTGATATATGCGAGGGCAGAGTCGCGATTTTGAGTGTTGAAGGGGATGTGGGCGCTGCGAAATCGCGTTACCACATTGTCGAAATCAATTATGTTAAAGCGATCTCCGGTGTTGAGGTTGTTCACTATGTATGTCGCAGTATTAAGCGCTTGCTGCATTTTCGTTCCTGACATGCTTCCCGATCGATCGATAACTAATGTGAATACCTTTGCGATCGAGAGATTGCTCGTGTCGGGGTTTGGCTCGGCAATAAAAGTGAAGAATCCTCTTCCCAGCGAATCCGGTACTAACGAATCCGGTTGCAAGGTACTATAACCAAACAATCCTAACTGGTTTGCATTTAAGATGTACCGTACGACAATGTTGGTCGACGCTACGACGTTTCGAGCAGAGTAGGTCACTGCTGCACTGTCGCCATAGTTTGCGATTTCCGACGACGGTAGGACATTTGCCAGCCACACCGAATCGATTGAGCGGAGTGAGTGGAGACGAATGTCGAATTGCTGAAACGCGACAGTGGTAGATTGGAGTGAGTGGTAATCGCTAAGATAAGTGTACTGCACAGTCCCCATCGAATAGGGCAGAAACTCGACGTATGTCAACTCAACCACAAGTAAACCATCGCGTGGAATCGATTGCGGTATTGAGAAGAACAAAGGAGTTGCCCCGAGATAGTTCAAGAGAACCGGACCAGTCGTGCCACCCGGTAATGAAGTGTCCTGACTAGTACCGGCGATTCTTGCCGTGAACCATTCGCCATTGACTTGCCACCTCAAGGAAGTTGCGCTTGCCTGTTCACCCATGGGAAAGGCATAACTTGTAGAAAGATAATTCGTCGTGTTCCGGAAATATTGGGTGGTTTTTGTGATAGCGATTTGACTTTCAATCGTTGTCTGAACGACAGACGAATCCAACCGCATACAAATACTGGCCGGTGCATAAACGACCGCTACGCCATAACCAAAACAAAGGTGGCTGAGCGACAACACAACCAACACCGTAAGAAGAATTGAGATTTGAGCCTTCATTGTTCCTCCAAGGATCATAGTAGATTTTCGATGCGTGACAAAACGTACAACCGCTAACAGAACTCTCTGATTTCGATACCGGAATTCTATTTAAGCAGTACCATTTTCCTTGTTTCGCAGGAGTGGCCGGTGTTCAATTGACAAGTGTACTCGCCGGAGCTCAATTTCGAACCGTCGAAGAGGATTCGATAGGTACCGGCTTGTTTGAATTCTGCAGGGACCTGCATTACCGCATAGCCCCTTTGGTCATAGACCGATAGTGAAACGATGCAACTGGATGAAAGCGTATAGCTAATCGTCGCGGTTTCATGGAATGGATTCGGAGATACCGGAGACAACGAACGCAAACCGTTCGACTCGATGTCGCTTGCTCTCGATCGAACCGCCGGTTGGATTACGGCTGGTTGATCGAAAGTGCCAATAGTAGCGGCAATGCAGTTTTCATCTTCCGCGTACAAAACATATTCGATTGTTTGGTTCGAGGCGATTCCGGCGGGGATTTCGCCATGATACAGATTGTTCGTGGAGTCGATCATTTCGACGGTTTGGTATAATAGATTGGGAAATACTCGATAGAATAACCGTGCACGCATTACTATCACAGTCGTATCGTTGATGGTAGCATCGATAGAAATTGCGTTGTTCAATCCGCCGGTTACGGTATAATTCGCAACCGGGGTATATTCGATCCGAGGAGCGCTGTTCGGGGTTACAGCAAGTGTGTAGGGAAACTCGGTTGGATTTGACGACGGATCGGTTGTTGTCAGTTGGTTGTCCGAGGCGGAAACATAATATTGGACGCCTGGCCAGACGACTGCTGTCGCTGGGATTGTCGCGACATACGAAGAACCGTTTACAGTCATATTCGCTTGCGAGTAGCTTGGAACAATCAAGCTCCGATAAAACAGGGTTACTTGTTGAACGAACGGCGCCACATGATCGATAACGTTTACCGAAATCGTGATGGGAGAATTGGCAGGCATCGTCTGGGTGTGAAGTGCGAATGTCTGTTCGGTACGGGTGATCGATGGTGCGGAACTCGGATAGTAAGTGCCGGTACAGTTGCTCAACTGCTCTAGATAAGTTGTCTGTACGGCAACTGTGCGCAAATTATAAGGAGGAGCGGGAATCGTCGAACGATACGAGATCAGGTACGTATTTGAAATCATGCTGCTAATTTGCGAAATGATCGAATTGAAATTTGCGTACACATTGAAGTACGTTCCATACGGGTTGGTTGCCTGCGCCAGAGTAATATACTGCGTACGCGATAAGGCGTTGTTCGTGTCGAAGATTGGAAAAAGTATTGTATGACTGTCGACCAGAAGCGCTTGAACTTGAGCGGTCGTATAGGATGTAACCGCGTCATTTCCATGGGATGGCGCATCTGTTAATAAAATCAGATTGCGCTGGGCACCGGGACGAAAATTCATTGAGTTCGCAACGGCAATCGCCCCCAGTTGATTTTCTGGCGTATCGCCGCCCGATCCGATGTTATGTTCGCCGAGTCGAATGTTAGCAAGCAGCGATTGAATCGTCGCCCAATCCGTGTAGAGATTTCCCTCGTTGTACCGGTACACAATATCACCAAACACTACAAAACCGATATTGCAGTTTACTTCACTGGCAACCAAAGCCGAAATAAAGCTCGCCATATTTTGACGTACTGACTCGATTTCTTCCGCCATACTGCCGGTTACATCAAGTACGAACACGATGTCAGCGAGCCGATTCCCATTATTTGAATCGGGGGGAATCACAGTAAAGAGATCAGTTTGTAAGACACTATTCTCGGTTACTCGAAACGCATCGGCTGTCAATCCATTCACTTGGGTTCCATTAAATGTGACATTGACATTTGAAAAGACCATCGGGAACCGTTGTGAGTTTATGTTAACCATCGACGATATAAGTTCGTCGGTCGCCGATGGTTGATTGATCGGACGATGGGTTGTTTGATAAACCGTTACACTGTTTATCGACCATCCGGCAAAAGAATAGTTTGAGTTGGTTGATAGTCGGAACGCAAGCTGAATGGTTTTGCCAGCAAACCATGTCAAATCGACAATTGGTTTCTGAAGGTCCGAGCTGAAACCAGAGCGGCTATCGATGACTTGCCAGTGACTTCCACGGTCAGTTGAAATCTCGACAAAGCCGAAGTCGTAACCGCTTTCCAATTGATACCACTCGTCCAAGGTTAACAAAATCTGGCAACTCTTGTACGACAAAAGCGGCAATGTAAGGGTAGGTGAAAAAACGCGTTCGTTTACATCGTTTGGGTACTGAGTATAATCGCCGGCAACGAACAGGGCATCGGTCTTATCGAAGCGGTCTTGACGACGATCCGGGTTCTTTATCCAACAACCTTCGCTACGCCAATCGTTAACATCGGTTGATGTGCGAAAGGAAAACAATTTCTTAGCGGTTTCAATCGCATGCCAGCGCGGATCGTTGTCACTCGACCAGGAAACCGGCAATGATTGGCCAGGTTCGAGCCGAGTTTGCTCCACCGGCAACGAATTTGCCGCAAACGAAACCGTGAATAGCGCGAGAACTAAAAAGATAAGCGAAATAATGGTGCAGGGTCTCATAGTATCCTCGTATAGTTTCACATCGCAAAAAATTGCAATGTCCCTTCCCAACCAAGTAAGCAAAACGTTCAACTAACAGGTACTACATCGATCATGTATGCGAATCGGCAAACATGAGGAAAAGCAGGGAGAAATCGCTATCACTTCTAAAATGCATGAATGAAGTGAGCGTTGCATGAATCATTGTCAAAGACCGTAACGAATTGAAACACATCATGTCTTAACAAGACAACAGATACTTCTTGACACTACGTAACGGTTCAGCCAAATACTCAATGAACGTTATGAAGCGATGTTGTGAGAAGCGCTGTACTGAAAGATAGTAGCGGTCATGAACACGAAGCAACCAAAAATCGTGTTTTTGAAAAATATTTCTTAACTGTGGTCTTTTTCAACAGATTCGAAAATCGTTTGAGACACTTTTACGAAACTCAAATCACATACTGAATCCAGGCAGTTCATCCTTGTTTCATTCACCTATTCCTAATGGTCAAACATGATGTAACTCTGGTGTGACCAATTGGGCTCCTCAATGGAGTTGGACCGCTCAATCCCTTCGGATTGTAAAACAATTCTTCAGCATTGCTGTAAACGGAAAAAGGGCACAAATAACGTGCCCTTTTCACTTACCCATTCAATACCGATTTAGCGTAATAGGATGATTTTCTGAACGGTAAACTGGCTGCCGTGTTGCATCTTCAGAAAGTAGATACCGCTGGAAACCGGCAAACCATTTGAACTTCGCCCATGCCAACTCATCCGGTATGCGCCGGGCGCGAAAGTCTGCTGAGAAGACTGGTACACAATCCGCCCCACTGCATCGTAGATAATCCATTGCAGTTCGCCGTTGGTCGGCAGCATTACTCGGAATTGAATTTCCGAATTGAAAGGATTGGGGTACACATCGAAGAGTTGAAGCGTTTGGGGTAACCATGAATTCTGAGACGTCGGTTCGGAAACGTCATTCATAACATCCTGTGTCGATAAGAACTTGATCGCGCGATTCGCAAACGAAGTCGTATCGGTATTCGCAATCGGGAGAAATCCGGGAGTCCATCGATTGTATGCCGTCGCTTCTAAACCGCGGGTGAGCGAACCATCGGCAATCCCAATCGTTGCATAACAGATTTCTTCCATGATATCGCTGCTAACGTTGTTAAACCGCCGATACTGAAACAGGATAGGCGAATTGGTATTGTACCACATGCGGGTATCGTTTAGCACAAGTTGAAATTCGTTTATATCTGTTTCTTCCCCAAACAGCGTTTTTCCTAACCATGTTATCACCAATTGGCGATTGGTCGTGTCATGCCAAAAATACACGCCGTGATTCTGTGAAGTCGTAAAATATAAATCGTCCCAGAATGGAGCGATTAAATTCCGCGGGCCGCCGCACGGCGGAAGATGGATATTGGTGCGATTCCGGTAATAGCGCGCCGAAGTACCGAGCGAAATCCAACCGTTACTGCAAACCGTCGCACTATCGAACCAAATGTCGTAATACTTCACCGGGAACGGCAGCGCGATAACGATGGAAGTATCGCGTCCCTCCTGCCAATCGTTAATCGGTAACTGTATACCAGAACCGCCGCGCTGCGGCATAATCTCGATCCAGCGATATTCAGGGTGTTCCGGATAAGCGGTGTCAGTATTCTCAATCGCCAGATAGCCGAACGGATCGGGACCGGAGGGGTCACTGGTACGGCGGGTTCCAATCGTTATCGGAATATGCAGTGTGTCCTGTATCGAGGGATTCGATAGAATCATTCGCAATACAGCGACACTGCCGGGAATAGTATTCGCCTCCGTGACTATGCGAAATGGTAACGTTGTGTCGTTTGCCACAACAACTGAAGAAGGAAAAGCGGGATAATTGGATGAATCGCTTACGATGGTTACAAAGGGCGACAACGACTCCAATTGCGCCAACGCGGTACCCCCATTAAATCCGGCGTCGTTGCGCAGGGCAACCCGTAACTCATATCGTCCACCTGGAACGATTGTAACAGGATGATGCAGCGAATCGATTGCTACCGATTGCATCACGGCGAGACGGTGCGCGCCAATAGTTATCGGAATTGCGAACAGCCGATTCGCAGTCGTGTCGTTCGTAGTAACCTGTAACAGAACCGGGATCGTTTCACCATCGACGAATCCGGGGTGTAGCTCAACAAGTAATCGAGAAGTATTGATCACAGTATCGCCGGGAAGAATCACCGGAAACGGCGGCAGTGTCGAGAAATTCGCTGTTGAATCTATTACCGTAATACGATGATCGATTGCGCGTAAAACGCCATTGATATTTTGTAGATTTTCGGAGCCGCTGTTCCACAGCCGGATGAGTAGCTGTACTCGCTCACCGGGATTGGCGAACCCGTCGCTATTTCCGATTACTCCGTTGCCGGCTTGAGGGGTATCGTTTATCGAAACCGATGCCAAAGCGACATCGGCGCGTTGCGATACAACCCGAATCGTATCGATGATCGGATAGAGATTCTGTCCGGGACGATTGCCGGTTACGGTTACATATAAATCACCGGGGATCGAAGAACCGGTCGGCAGCATAACCCTTCCGTTGGCGTCGGTGATTGCCGACGACACGACAGCCAGCGCGGTATCGCGTCGTGACAACGTTACCCGCGCCCCCGGTTCGGGAACGTTACTTCGCATCACCGTGAGGAACAGCGAATTTTGACCGAGGGGAATAGTGTCGGGAATGTTTGCCGTAATCGTTCGCGGAACTCCCGTCCAGATGGGAACGGTGCCATCCCCCATCATATTCGTCCAACTCATATAATTGATCGCGGTGTTGTACGACTCATCGACGGCATTCCGCCAGATTTGCAGTTTCGTTGTCAATAACAATTCGCCGGGGGTGCGTTGCTGTAAAACGCCAAACCCATAGGTGAAACCGGCATTGATTACAAGTAACCATTGTGCATGAGTACCCGACGTTGCGGTCGCCACCGATGCGATTGAGCCGCGAGGTTGCGCCGGCGTCCCTAATCGTGTTAACTGCTCCGTTAATCCGCCGACTCCTGCCCCTGCAAAATTTCCCGCACCCATACTGGTAATGATCGAAACAAATGGTTTGTTGGTATTTTGTATGCCTGTTATTAACTGCATTGGAAACATCGTTGCCGAAAATCCACAATACGCCCAAAAAGCTGCGCCTGGGTTAAGAACCGGTTCTACCGTACCTCCACTGTATTCTTGATATATCGTATCGGTAATCCCGCGGGCATCCATCATATCCAAAGCGAAACGTGCCACATCTCGATTCTGTGTTAAATAATTCTGGGTGATGTCTGCGGTTGCAATGCCTCGATTGAACCAAAGCGTATCGGTCATGAGCGGTGTACATTCATAGTTGATGGTTCGGTTCACCATCGTTTGCAAATGTGTCAGATTGTCGATTGAAAACCGGCTCACCGGGATATCGGGGATCATATCGTTGCCGGTATGGCACAACAACATGTGGTCGAAACCATTGTTCACGTTTGTGGGTAGATTCATGCCGCTGTTTTCCGCATCGCCGACCAACTGGATACATTCCAACGGCGGATTTGCCGATAGGTACGCGGCATGAATATCGTTGTATAACTGAGGAAATGTCGTGGCAGTGGTAAACAACAGTTGCACCGGATGTCCGGACTTGATTTTCCAATCGACCCACCGCTGTATAACGGATTGAAATGAGGCGTTGCTACGCAGCACGAGGAGAATTTGTCCGGGAGGCGCGTCGTCGCACTCATCCGCCAAATCTTCCGCGCCGATCATATCGCGATAGATTGCTGCAAACGATGGCACCGGTTTATGGCTTCCGGTACGCTCATTCTCGCCCACTGCTCCGGTAGTGAGAATTTCCAATTCGATTTCATCATACACGCGAAGCGTTTTCGTTGCTGGATTCGCTTGTACCGGGCGAATTTGCAATGCGACTACCCGCGCATCGCGGACGATGACCGGCGTCGATATTGTCGCGACTATGTTGGGCTGCCAATCGGTTCGTGAGTACACTACTTCGTTATACTCAAGGCGGTTTCCTGTTTCACGGTTGTCCGCCGATTGCACTGGCAATACGTTGATCTCGCCGATATCGTGATAACGAACCTTACCAATCCGAAGTTCAACATTTCCCCGGTCGGAAATGCGGACGAGTTTCGCTTGTACCGGTAATGCCGGTTCGCCCGGCTCGCCAAGCGTTATGGCGTCTTCCAGCGATATCGCTGTCCAAGTCCGGTCGCCATCGGGGATCGTAGTACGCGTTATCCCGGATGTTGTATAGTGGATTCGGAGATCGCCATTGGCAGCTTGCTCGAATGTGAGCGGATTTGCCATAACAGCGAGACAGAAGAGAAACAAAAAGAAAACGGAGAATCGCCGAAGGCAGATTGATTCCGGTACTGCTGGTATTGTCAACCTCATTGTACAACCTCCTCGTGAGACACTCAGGTTTGCATCTGTACAACTTGCAAGGAACCAAGTCACTTTACTTGAAAAGAATGAAAAGCGGATAACCACAATATACCGGGTGATTCTGAGAAATGGTAGTAAAAAACAACAAATTCAATTTATTAGAAAGAGAAATGTCCCGGTTTTGCGCTCCCTGTTTCCATTCGTATGGTAATCGCTATAACGTCAACCGCCCCGCAGGGGGGGTGCGGGGCGGTTTAGATTACGACTCTGCGATCTCTCGACGCAGCAGTAAAGTGTCGAAAGGCTTACGGATTTATTCCGGTGTTCACATAGTATCTGGTAATAAAATGGGGACAGGTCAACTGATGTTATTATGCAACGGATTATTCTAAGGATATTTGTAAACGTTGGAATGCAAAAGAAGTCTCTAACCTGTAACTGGTTAGAGACTCAATAAGATTCATTAGAATGTTACTCATTTATCAAGAAAATCGCAACCTCACTTCACCAATAAAATCTTTCTGCTTCCGCGGTAGTGATTTGACTCGACTCGGATGAAGTAAACTCCACTGCTCAGCTCTTTGGCGTTAAATGATATCATCTGTTTGATTCGACCAATCTTTCCGTCAAAGATCTCCGATACCTTCTCACCTTGGATGTTGTAAATCGCGACGCGAGCCTGTTCAAATACACTTAACGAGACCGAAATTCGGATTGTCGAATTGAACGGATTCGGATAGGCACCAATCAGATTGATACCGGTAGGTAATATGGTCACTGTTGATGTCGCCAAAACAGCAACATTACCATCCAAATCTATTTCAACAAGTTGGTAAGTGTAGTCATTTCCTTCAACTAGTTGATCCGGTTCATGCCAGACATAATTCAATGCAGTAGCTGAGCTTCCGTTATCTGACAACGATGGTACGAAGTAACTTTTTTCAACCGGGTGACCGACTCTCCATCGATCGATGCGGTAACGATCAACATTTACCTCGGTTTCTGTTCGCCAGTTCAAGACAACACCAAGATTATCATTGGATGCAGTAAATGACTGTAAGGTCACCGGCATGAGTGCTGTTTCAGTACCTAATGTCCAGATTGAAAACTGATTGACACCGGAAACAGTTGCGGTATACAAACCGTTGATATCGGGACCGGTAACAACACATGGTTTAAACGACCAGTTTGCACTCCCGTGCTTATAGCCTGCTCGAGTGATTTGAGTAACTGGATCGGTGATCGTAACCGGGATATCGGATGCAGCAAACCGTAAGGTTAGTATGGCATTGAAAGCAAATCCGTCGGTTGCATTGATGTCCCAAAATCGGTCGACACATTCAGTCGCTGGCAAATACAGATTTAACTCTGTTTGATTCAAACCCCAATCGGATATCGCTGGACTGCGGTGATTCCAACGAAACACCACTTCACTCGGATTGGAAGAAGTTCCTGACACAGCTTGAAAATCGATTCCAATTGCGGGAAAGTTTTGGGTTAAACTATCGGGAGGAAATTGAGGAATCCATTGAGTGGTGTCGCCACTGCCTCCGACAACAGTATTTGTTGTGTGCCAGTTTGCACGAGTGATTTCGGTTGCTGAAGCGTATTGTTCGCTAAGTGAGCCTTGCGAATTCTTGGAATAGATGCGGTACCAATATCTCGTGTACGAATTGAGCGAAACATGACTGTAGCCGGTTGGAGATAATGGAAGGTCAGTTTCCAAAATCGCAAATCCACTTGAATCACTCGTTGTCGAAAACTGGAGCTCATAAGAGGATAGTGTCCCCGGTGAATCCGGTGCCGACCAACTCACATGGAGCGAAGAAGCCGTCCGATTGTGGATTGCAGGATTTTGTGGCGCTGGTGGTAATGCCAAAGCCAATGTAACGATTTGAGATATTGTTGAGTATGATGATTGAACGTTGAATTCGGTTCGTGCAACGGTAGAAACGGAATAGGTTGTACTTGGACTCAAATTGGTCACCGTTAAAGTTCCCCAAACCGCTAATGTTTCCCAATTCGGACTATCATCAAGTGAACCATCGGGATGTGCGTAGAGAGAACCAACTTTTATCGCATACTGAGTTCCATCGGTATTCACCGGAGTTGTGGCATTTCGTGGAGTCACCTCGAAAGAACTCGCGGTGGGATTACTTACAGTTGGCGACAAGGGTGTATTTGCCGAAGTGGTTGTATGGCGCCATGGACCCGCTGATGACAACACCCCTTCCGAGTTGCGGGTGTAAATGCGATAATCGCGCTCGGTATTTCCCATCGTAAAACCAGAGTCAGTAAAGGTTGTTGTTGTCAGCCCGTCGCGCAATAAAAAGTACTCTACATCATCGTTGGAATATTCCAGCATGTAAGTACACCCGGGAACTTCGGTCCAATTAATCTGAATTGTCGTAGGAGTAATTGTACCAAATGAAATCGTAGAAGGAGGAAGTGATAGGGTTGTAAATGATGTCGCGCTCGACCAAGACGTTGTCAAACCATTCGCATTTCGAGCCATGCAAGTCACACTATACGTGGTGTTCGCGGTCAGATTCACAGCAATGGTCGCCCCCCAGCTACTTAATGTAGTCCAGACGGGCGATGAACTTAAAGTTCCGTTAGCTTGGAGATATTGCGAATCCACTCGAATGGCATACTCGGTTGCCTCTTGATTCAAAGGACTTGCCGCATTTTGTGGGGCGATAACAGCAGAATAAGTAGCAACATCTGATACAACGGGAGCAGAAGGGGTATTCGCCAAACTAACCGTATCTTTCACTGGGCTGGAGGAAAGCGATGGTACATTCTCACTATTCAAAGAGTAAACCCGATAGTATCGCCGGCTGTTTCCGGTAGGTATCGATGTATCGGTGTATGTGGTTCCCGAAACTGGCGACGCTAACTGAGTAAAATTCGTTCCATTCGTCGACGATTCCAGTTTGTAACCAGTTGCGCTGGCAACAGTACTCCAGTTAACTACGATAGACGTTACAGAAACCGTTCCAAACGTCAGAGTAGCAGGCGCTGCCAATGTTGTCCCGAAAGAACCTTCATCAGCTCCAATATCCGGAGTGCTGGATCGGGTTTCTCCGTCGTAATCTACTGTAGTCCAGCCTGTGATACCAGAGTTCGATACAGGGGAACCTGAGTTGGCTAAGATATGGAGATTAGTAGCGGTCGTAAACATCGGATCGGCATTATAGCCATGCGTATCATGAGCGCGTTGTTGCCATGACGCCCATGACATGTCGGTTAATGTATTCCCATTCGCGCTGGAGGTGTCAGCAATAAACCCGTTCGTATTCGGAGTGTAGAGTACATCGTAATCGATACTCGGGGTCGCACCACCCGCCAAAAACATTCCGAAGTGTTTCGCAGTAGTCTGCGCTGCGGTCGCATTTACACAGATGTTGTTGCGAAGAGTATCTGCTCCTCGACCAACATAAATACAAGTACTCGATAATCGAGTATTGGTATTGAGCGCGATACTATTGTGAGTTGTTTTTACCCATCCACCAGTCGCCGCGTCTCGCATGACTATGCCAAAAACTCCATAGCCGGGATCAAAGTCAGTACCAGTTGATCGACCACCAGTGATCGATTGGACTGCCGTCCCAGCATAAGTATGGCTGAGTCCCCAAATCATGTTGTTTCTTACCAGCGTCTCACCATCTACATAAATTCCGATGGCCGAGCGACGAACGGTTGTGCCACCAGCATGTCGGATGTTATAGATTTTGTTTTGCTCAATAAGACAGGTTCCGGTGATGTCGAAAGTGAAGATTCCAATGGCATCGTCATCACCGACATAACCAGCTCCCGCAGTGGATGTACTGGTAACATTTGCAATTTCATTACCGCGTACGACAAAATCATATTGAGCTTCCGCACAGATACCGAAGGAACCCTCCGTAGTTCCTTGAATATCGTTCGCAACACCTACTCCTATTGAACAGTTTATAACAAAATTTGAGGTATCGTGAACGGAACCACCTTGGACATCGCCATCAAAGTCAATACCGATTTGGGCATTGTGCACCGTAACGTTTTGAACAGTGTTGTAACTGTTCGTTCCACCGTTGGCAAACAACCCGGTCGAGTTGGTGTAGGAGAGTAAACCGACAGCTTCCAATCCCAACCGATTCATTGTTACTGTACAATTGCGAATGGTATTGTGTTGTGCACCGTTGCTCGTCGATACATCATCCAAACAGTAACCGGCTAATGGGGTAGAACTGGTTGCAGTTATATCGATTCCATCGAATGTGACATAATCGGCACCGAATAGTAAGACAATCGGAAAATTCGTTCCCGAAGTCGTTCCACAGCTAATCGTAACAGTTCCGGAATTTGCCGGATCTCGTTGAAACAGAATGGGTGTCGATGCGCTTCCAGTTGTTGTTGTAATCGAAAGTGGAAACGTTTCAGAAGTCACTGCCGTTGAGTAAGTACCCGGTCGGACATTGAATATTACACCACTACCTGTGGAACCGGAACTATTCAAGGCACTAATGGCAGAGGAAAAACTACTGTACCAATTTGCCCCTGGGTTCGTTCCTCCGATATAGTATGTTCCAGACAATGCAAATGCAGACATCGCCATCGCAAGCAACAGCATACCGATGATAAAACAATTTCTCATTGGTTTTCCCCTTGATCTTTGAGAGATACGATTGTGAAAAAAAAAGCGATCTCTCTCGTGCTTCGCTCAACTTTTTATCAAATTCAGAACTCAGTGTAATGAGCTGGCACATTACCAGAAAACTCTAAACATATATGCCAATCAATGCGGAAGTGTGTGGAGTATTTTGATGTACTGTCACGATGAGTGCTTTTGTCTTTGTTAGGTTTCGTATCTCCTCAGACAGAAAGCGCAGATTTTCACATTATAGAATCAAGTTAGATATGACTTTGGAATTATGCAAGTTACCTATGATTTAAACAAATCGCTTTGTAAAGAAGAGTGTGGTTATAATTGAATAGACGAAATCGATACATATTACTAAGTATTCTATCTCTAAATCGAATTTATGTGATAAACGTTTTATCGTCACTCTCAGGAATAAATCTCGTGTAGGCTGCACGGAAACCTATCGATTTGTCGGATACACTTTAGCAACGCATTGTCTAAATCTCGATTGACGATGAAATCTGTGTTTCGCTACTAGATACGAAGTAAAGCTTTTTCTCCAGACCGCGAATCTACGCAACTAAAAAGGAGTAATCGACGTGCTGTTTCAGCGTTAGCACTGTAGCCAGTGCTGGATGGGTCGTACCCCATTAAACTTCTAGTCCTGACCAATTCATTGATGAGTTACCAACTTCATTCGGTTAATGGTGCTCCCGATCACAAAACCTCTACGTCACCGCTTAACAAAACATATTTTCGTTTCCCATGATTGAAACAAATGCAGTAAGATGTTGTTTAAACAACCGCCCCGCAGGGGGAGTGCGGGGCGGTTTGGATTACGAGTCTGCGATCTCTCGACGCAGCCGTAAATGTTGGTGCGAATTACGGATTAATACCGGTGTTTACGTTGCGAAGTACGGGAGCCGGATTGTAATAATTCGGATTATCGATCCACGAAGCATAACCGAATTTTAAATTCTTCACTTTGTAGCCAAGGAGATTCAACATGGCGGTAGCTTCGGCGCCAGAGTGTCCGGTGAAGCAGTAGAGGACGATATCACGATCCGGGGGCAGATGGCGCAATTTTGCGGCATCATTCAGATCGCGGAACGGGATGTTCCGAGCACCGGGGATATGACCGGCTGCATAAGTCGCGGAGTCGCGAATGTCCAGAATGAACGGCGGCGTTGCAGTCTGACGAAGCGAGTCAACAACACGGGCTTCTACTGTCGCCGCGGCGGTGCTCAGATAATTCTTGGCAACTTGGCGAATGAACGATTGTCCGGCATAACCAGCGTATACGCCCGGTTCCGGATAGGCATTATAATCGGACAAGGCGTTATAGGTGGTTTCCACCGTGCCAGCGATTGCAGTGACGCCCGGGGTATAGAAACCGGTGGTCGCGCGAGCGGTCGCGTCAGTTGTCCAGCCAACCATACCATACTTCAGGTTGATGGTGTTGTAACCTAATGCTGCCAACACGCCGGTCGCCAAGCCGCCGGTATGTCCGGTGTAGCAATAAACCACTAATCGCTTGCTCTTGTTTGCCGTAATCGTATTCAGCAATGCGATTTGGTTCGTATCGGCAACTTGTTGCCACGGAATATTGTACGCGCCGGGAATGTGGCCATTCGTGGAATAGTGGGTAGCGCTGCGGACGCTGAGAATCGCCCAATTGGCATTGGTAAGATTCGCTTCCAACGTAGTTGCCGAAACGACAATACTGGTGGTATCGATAAAGCTATTCATAGCGTTAAGAACGCTCGTGAAATTAGCCGACGGATTGACCGAAGCCGGTCCAGTCGGATCGCTATCATCGTCGCTGGAACAGCCAACAAATGAAACAACAATGAACATCGCAAGCAGGAGTGCGAGCAATTTACGCATAGTAGGATTTCCTCCAGGTGAGTTGAAGCCGTTACCCATTAGCGGGCAGTCGGCGGGTTAGTTACTACTGTGGCGTTGGCACTGCGTTCAGCAGCCACCATTACGCCGCGATTGATTAACGAATCAAGAAAAGCGCTGGTTAAGAAACGTCCCGGTTGTCCGTGACAATTGTTGCAATACGGTTCTTGCCGGGTTCCGAGACTATCGGTGACGAACCGCGAGTTTTGCGGTGTGAACTTCTGAATGTTGTGCGGAGTTGCCATCATCCAGGTCGCATCGGCGTCATACTCCGGCATCGCTAAGCCCCACGGATCAAAACTGTCCGGTGCAATCGGGATATGGCGAACAACGACATAATCGTTTTCAGGACGGTCGGCGCGCGGATTACGGCCTATCCGGAATCCCATTTCCGAGGGGAAGAGAATGCCTTGCGATCCCAACTCGACATGGCAGGAGTAGCAATTCTTATAGGTCACACTATGACAGACTTGGCATTGCACCCGCGAGTGTTCCGCTCGATGTGAGACGTTAGCGGCGGTACCACTGAACGAAATCGCATGACAGCTTGTGCAACTTGCTCGATTCGTTGCATTGTAACGATGGGGGGAAGCGGTTGTTCCGGTTGCATTGTGCATTTCCGTACCGGTATGGCAGAACATGCAATCTTTCCCTTGCAGGAAGTGAACATCCCCGGCAGCGCCTTCGTTTTCGCCACGGAATTCCGCGCCAACTCGTGAACCGTGACAGGCGGCACACTGTAAATCCTGTGACGGCGTTTTCCGGAAGAAGTGACCGGCAATCAAGCCGCCCTTTACTGTCAATGGACTGCTAACATGGCATTGTCCACAAGTGGTATGGCACTCATTACAGCGGGATGAGAACATTTCCCGATAGCGTGCTTGCTGGGTATTGCCGCTCCGCTTCAGGTATTGCGCTTCGTAGCCGCTCTGATTGGCATGAATCGAGTTTTGATGTCCGGATGTTATCGCGCTATGACAACTGGCGCATACAATTTGTCCACTACCATTCGGATTGGTACGTGAGGGGTCGCGGACCATGCCAACGTGTGCACTGTCCTTCGACATGATACCGTCACGTCCACCGTGACAAGCGACACAACGCGTTCCATGGGGATCTTGTGAAACGAACGTACTTGCGACTAACACTTTTTGCCATCCCGGAACCTCCGGGATAGAGCCGCCTCAACCTTCGCTGGCGGCGCGATTCGCATACTTCAGGTTACTCGCAATCGGCCCGACGAGCGCGGCGGTGGAAGCGGAGTCGTCCAGTGTCGCTTTCAAAGCGTCTTCATTGGTATGGCAACCAATGCAATCGTTACGGGTGAGATCAACCGCGGGCGAGTTGGGATTGTTCGTCGTCGATGCATCCTCTTTGGCACAACCGAAGATCAGAAACGACAATAGAATAAATGTGATTAAGAAACCGTACCTGATTCGCATGGTAGTTTTTCCTCCAGTTCATGCAACAGTTGAAACGCAAGCGATGAAAGCTCTCGATCCGCTGTGCGGTAAAGCTCATCGAACTGCTTTCGTGCCGATACACCACAACCATACAATGACAACAAGGCGACCCGAAACCGTCCAGAAAAGCTAAGATCCGATTCTGTTAAATACTGAATCAGCCATTCGCAAGGACAGTCGTCACCCGGTTCAAATTGTAGTAGACCATTGGGATTATCGTGAAGCAGCGCGAGTGCGCGAGATGCCGCCGTTACCAAATCGCCTGCGACGATTTCACAAACCAGTTGCCGGCGTCGGATTGATGTCGTAATACGCCCAGCATCGACCAATTCGTTGTAAAGTGGCAGGGCTTCGTCGAACCGGTTGGCAAGAAATCGTTGGTTGGCTAACATCTCGATCATGCTGGTAAGTAGAGCAAACGGTGTGCCAAACGTGAAAACCATCACAAAGTGGTAGGGTATAACTTACCGTAGGACAGACACTCCTGAGACCTTTGACAAAATCGGATTCGCGAGGAATACAGCGTAGTATCCTGCGAAGCAGATACGAAGCGGAATGACGTGGCGATCTTAATAACAAGTACTTAATTTCAACAATGAGATTGCCACGTCACTGCGGTCGCACAAGGTTGCGACCTGCGTTCCTCGCAAAGACACTCCTGTCTGTCCATAAAAAAAGGTCGGACACGAATGTTCGACCGATTCTACAACACAAGTAAGTAATCACTCCGAAAACCGCCAGAAGTGGGTCACTGCCATATCTTCCGGGATATTATCGCAATGATCCCCAACCCCGTCGGGACGAACATGAGAACCGTGATCGGGCGTCACGGCGATTGCCCATGTCTCTCCCTGCCAGCAGGTTGCGACCGCTTTCGTAAGTGCGATAAAATTATCGGCATGGCGATGAGCAGCGGCGACCGCTTCCGGGGTAAAGGGATTCCCGGCATGCAGTAAATCGTCGTGCTCCTGTTGGTAGCAGACGATTACATCAAACTCTTTTTGTTCTATCAATTGGATCGTCCGTTCGACAACTTCTGGATCGTAAGATTCGCTATAGTAGGAGAGTGTACGATTCCGGAAAATAATGTCGATACTGCAATCCTTGACAGCGACTAACGCGACCCGCTTTCCTGCCCGCACCAGCGCATCGAACAACGTATCGATCGTTAGAATGGGACGCTGATACCCCTGGATACCGTGGATTTCCGGTGGCGCGCCGCTATACATCGACGCGAAACAAACCGGTGTTTTTGGTGGCGTCATCGATGTTAAGGGAATGGCAATATCGCTATGGGAACGAAATTTTCCGGCGATTTCGGGATAACGTTGCAACAAAGAGGAACCAATCGCATCCGGGGCAAAGATGAGCATTTTCTCAATGAATCCGATATTGCGGTTGCGAAGGTGTTCGATGATTTCCGGGACTGCTTCGGCTTGATTCGATGTAGGAGGGTTCACCCCCGTTACTGCACAGATGGTTGGGGTTACGGACTGAATCGTGGGGGTTGTCATGTAATGTCCAAAAAGAAAGAAACTGCTGCTTTACTAAGATTACAATTGTTTCAACAGCCAGCATCACGTTTCACTTATTGAAACCAATGAAACATAATGAAACGAGTGTGGTTACTCTGAAACGGTTTGCGGAGGAGTGAAACCGGGTGGACAGGTGAAAGTTTGTACAATGCTGCCCGGGATCGGTTCGATGGACTTGGCAAATTGATTCGAGGCTTGTAATGCTTTCAATCGACGCCAGAAAGTTACCCGGGAAATTCCCAATAATTTTGCCGCGACTGCGACCTTATTGTTTGCTTGTGCCAACGCCAATAGCAGTGGATTCACCCCGGCGTCGATGCCCGCCTGCGGTATTCGCGCATCGGGAACCACTTTCAGTAAATAGGGGGGAAGGAAGCGCTCTTCGAGCATTTCCCCTTCGCCAATCGCAACCCCATACGCAACGGCATTTTCCAGTTGCCGGACGTTGCCGGGCCATGGGAAGCACTGCATCCGGCGAATCGCGGGCGCTGAAATATGCTGAAACTCGGTTTCTTTCCGTAATCGGGCTTGGGCGAGAAACTCCTCGACCATGAGGGGGACATCTTCGCTACGTTCCCGTAACGGAGGAATTTCCAATGGAACAACCGCAAGCCGGTGATAGAGATCGCTGCGGAAGTTTCCTTGCGCGACTTCCTGCGCAAGATCGCGATGGCTTGCTGCAATTACCCGGACTTGCACCGGAAATGACTGCTCGCCGCCAACCGGGGTAATCCGGTGTTCTTCCAAGACCCGCAATAATTTTACTTGTAGCAGTGGCGACGCTTCGCCGATTTCATCTAAAAAGAGGGTGCCGCCACTCGCCCGCTCAAAATAGCCACTATGATGATGTTTCGCATCGGTAAACGCCCCTTTCCGATGACCGAACAGCTCCGATTCTAATAATGTATCAGGAATCGCACCACACGACACCGCGAGAAAGGGACCATCGGACACCGTGCTATTGGTGTGGATAGCGCGGGCAAGCCGTTCTTTTCCGGTACCGGAATCGCCACGGATTAGTATCGTTGCTCGGCTTTTTCGGAGGGCTTTCACTTGTTGGAACAGCTCGCGCATCGCTGGCGCCGCTCCAATCATCCCGCAAAATTCCTGCTCGGTGCCCGGTTCGGAACACAATGTTGTAACCGGTGTCAGATCGCGCAATGTCACGACCCCACCCGCCGCTTTTCCATCGTCGTCTAACCAAACCGATGTATTGACGGAAACATTTAAGGGGGAACCATCGGCATGGTGTACCGTAACCCGGTGATCGAATTGGCTGTGACCGGAACGAAGGGTAATCGCCAACGGGCAGTATGCGGCACAAGCGTCGGCATTCAAGACATGTTGACAAATCCTGCCGAAAACATCGGATTCGGTGAGTCCGATGAGTTGCTGGGCGCGGCGATTGAACAGCCGGATTCGCCAATCGGTATCGACGACGAATGCGGCATCAGGCAACGAGTCGATGACTGCGCGCAACGTAGTGAGGTCTTGGGTGATGCTTTCTGTCATGAAAAGAATTGGTGTGTTATGGAACACTACAAAGTAGTAACCACGTAACGGGCTTGCAACATCCCGCAATGTCACAGAAGCGGGTGTATTATTTTGTCAATTCATCAATTTCGTTTACTCCAACTCGCTCAGAGAGTAAGTTGATTCGATGATTATGCACTTCTTCTTTTGAATACAAATAGTTAGCATTTTGACGATCCGCTTTGCACAGCCAATGACTGTGAAAATCTTCACCAACCCCCATCAATCCACTTGCATCTAAGCTTTTAATAAAACAATAACTTAGGTTTGTTGCCAGAGAATCGAACGGATGTAATTGACAGGAATTCTCGCTCACACATCCATATCGACTGGCGACTTGGTTGCAAATGATGTAAACTTCTGGAGGTAGTATGAAAGTTCAAATAGTAGTACCATTATCAATTCTTGTATTGTTTTCTGTCGCGCTAGCTTTGACATTAGTGGCAGATCATGAAGTAAGCCCACAAGAACCAGAAAACAGTGATATCGTTGTGTTGTATTCTTCGGACGATTATCAAATTGAATGGGGCGGCAATGCAAGTAATTATGCGAAAACAATCCTCACCCCGGTAGGCGAATCAACACCGTATTTTTTTGCTACCTAAGCTGGAGGCACCGCGGTAACCATCGAGAATCCTCCGACCGGTCAATATGTGTGGAAGTCCATTCACCAAACCGGTAATGGAACCCTTCACATGGTTTTGTGGAAATTGTAGTGTTATAGCATTGCTCAGTAAGAATGTCGCATATGTGCATTGAAGCTCAAACCACCTTAACAGAAAAACCTCATGTTAAAGCTGTGATGTGATTTCACACTCGCGACAATATTTGTTAGCGGCGGTATATAGTATTGTTACAAAGTGGATAGTTCACTGGGAACTTGTTAGAATCGGAGGATTACATGAGACTACACATTCGCTGTTTTGTAGTATTGTGTTGCCTAGTGTATACCTATTCTATTTGCTATTCCGAAGTCCGGCAAGTTCCTAGTGTTTACCCAACCATCAATGCGGCAATGCTCACTGCACAGCCAAACGACACAATTATGCTCGCACAAGGTACTTATCGGGAACGCGTTGCTACGACGATGAATATGACATTTGCCTCACATTGGTTATTTACACACGACACATTCGATATTTGTCAAACGATCTGGATTCCCGATACGGGTCGAGTGATTTTTTCTAACCAGTGCAACGTCGCAATTCTTGGGTTATCATTTTCTGGTTCTGGAATCCCCGTAGTGAATCGAGGCGTAATTCATGCGATTGGCGGCATTATAACGATAAACGAATGCCGTGTAGCTGGTAACTTCGATACTGCAAGATATAGCGGAACTGTAGCTGTTTACGCGGACAGCTCCCAAGTAATTGTAAAAAATTCCGTTTTCGACGGACCGGATGTCGGTTCCAGCAATGCAATCGAAGTAATTCACGGGACATTGACATTAAGAAAAACCACGTTTATGGGGAGACCGTTCGGTATTGACATTCAAAACGTCTATGTTTGGGGACAGCTGATCGTCGATTCCTGTGAAGTACGAAATGGTGGAGCGGGACTTTGCGGGATTGATGGCGCGATTGTAACGAATACGAGGTTCACACAATGCGGCACGTTAGCATTAGTGTTAGGCGGAAATGTACAAGTGTCAAATTGTGTGTTTGAGGATATCGAGCTTCCCATTTGGTATACACTCGTTTGGACTGGATGGGACAATGATACCATTCGTTTTAGTAATTGCCGCTTTCAAAATGTAATGGGATGTACTATTTACAATACTTCATTTTTTAAGGGCAGTGGAGTAGTAAGTTTTTTAAAATGCACTTTTTTGAACATTAGTAACTTTCGGAACATCTTTATACAACAAAACCTAAGCGTCGATTCTTGCATTTTCCACACACAAAATGGCGGGATTTTCACTGGTCGCAATCCTCAAGCATACGGTTTTTTTGAAAACAGCGATTTCATTAGAATTCCGAATTTCTATTTTAATGAAGATTGGGCACCCGACACGCTCCTTGCACCAAATTGCTATTGGGGTGACCCTACCGGACCAAGACATCCGCGCCTGCCTTATGGATTGGGTACAAATTTACCGAGCTGGGTTAATGCGATCCCCTTCCGCACAACTCCTGTTTTCCCGGAAAATGGAATTGGTGATCCGGGCAATGTGACGTACTCGCTACCGAATGCAATAGAATTATTGCCCGCTTATCCGAATCCGTTCAATTCGTCGGTAACAATTCGCTTCCGGTTACCCCAGCCAGGCGAAGCTACCATATCTATCTACGATCTCACTGGACGGGAAGTCGAGACACTGCATCGCGGTTACTTTCCCGCAGGGAACCAGCAGACAATACATTGGCAACCCCAAGCCCTCGCTAGTGGCAAGTACTTCATTTGTCTTCAATCCAACGGAAGTTCCCAAACGGGAGCCATTGTTTACAACAAGTGATCAAGAAGAACGTTCTCTCCAGAAGTATTTATTGGTATCAACTTGTCAATCTTTTCTTTAACAACAACGAAATGTGTTTTGTAACGAAAACCACTCATGTTGCTTTAGATGTATCTCATTGACTGCTTATATACCAAGTTGCATTCATCTTGTCTTTGCGAGGAATGCAACAAAGTGCGTCAGCACGAAGTGTTATGACGAAGCAATCTCTCTTTTTGAATGCAACTTGGAATTATTGCGCACCGGTAGTTACCGGAAATGAATATCCCAGGAATGATATGCTGCAACAGAATTCTCCAGCGCAACGATTTGTCACTCGTCAACAGTATACGCTGTAACCCGATAATAGAATTCCCCGTCGACATTGGTATCGGTAAACGTCGATGTGGTTCCATCCACCGTGGCGATGAGCGTCCCGTTGGCTGGTGGTGTAAACATTCCATCGGTACTTCGATAGATCCGAAAACTATCCATTTGTACAGTGGGTAACGACCAAGTAAGTATCGCATCACCGTCGGAATAGGAAATCACCAGGAATTGCGGCGCATCGGGGGGAGCAAGAACAAGTACCCGATTCATGTACGGCAATGACCATTTTCCGACTGCATCTCGAATCCGAATGCCCATATTATGGTAACCCGGTGTCAGGTTCTCCAAACTCACAATGAGGTTTGCCGTGAGCGAATCGGAAGGGACGAGGGGAATTATCTGGTCACTATCCGGCCCATTGTCGGTGTCAAAGAAAACACCGACTTCGTTTACCATCGAACGATTATACTCAACTGCTTCTACCCAAAGTGGTCGGGGAAGCGGTAATGAGACCCCGCCATAGCTATCTAACGCCCGAAAATAAAGCCAATGAAAGCCAGGTGATAGGTTCGTCAATGGCACTGTAAGCGAACGGGTAGTTGAGTCATGCCCGATAAGCGTTAACGGCATTCCACTGCCTACCCCCGGATCATTGTCTAAGTAATATTCGAGCCGGGTAATCGAAGGGACACCAGGTGCCGTCGGTTCGGACCAGAAGCGGTGAACACCGGGTAATCCCCATACTCCATTCTGCCGTGCCCGGACATAGAGGGTATGGACACCGCCCGTTGTTAATGGTACAAACGATGTAAGGTTGACCTGCAATGATTCGGCGGGGGGTATCGTTATCGGTGTCCCGTTACCAAAACCGGGATCATTGTCGAAGTAATACTCCAGCGCATCGACGACTTGCGCAGAAGCCAGCGAGAACGTAAATGCAACAACAACTACCGCAAACAACCATCGAATCTTTCTACGCTGGAGAAGTCGGACATGTTTAGCACTGGGCTTCATCCGTAACCTCCTTTCAGTTTCGTCCGCGAACGCGAATAGTAATTGGTAAGCCGTTTACTGTACTTCCTGAGATTGGCGCTTCGATGTAAGTGATTGTTGGTAAATTGGGAATTCCGCTCAGCACATAGGGGTACAGCCCTCCAAAGGCCCCCATATCGACCCCGTTCTGACCGGTACCGATCGCTGGCGAATTCGGCGCCAACAAGTAATAGGCATCGTAAAGGTTGTTGACTTGGAAGACAGTACTCATGTTGACATCCTGCAGATTTCCGTTCAAAGCCGGAAATTGCGTACTGTTGCACATTGAGTTGTACACTGCATTATTGTTTGCAGTATAAGTACCAGACTGCAGAATGCAGTTGGTGATAGTTGCATTGTACACATTGAGGCTGTAGATCCGAAAAACACAATGATTGAAGGTTAGAGCGCCAGCGCTGCTGTTCGATATGATTTCATTGTTAGAGCTGTAGAGAATGGAGTTGCGGAATGTTGTATTACTTGCTGCTGCCGTCATACTAATGAATGTATAGTAGGTAGTAGTGTACGCATGCCGAAAGTAACATTGATCGATGACAACATTCGGTGCTGCAATGTCGATGTGAGTTTGGGAACTTGTATGCGTTGCATAATTGCGGCGGAAGAGAATGTTACCGGCATTAAAATCAACTAAACCTTCCACTTGAAAACCCGTGAAGGAAGAGCCGGCGGAACCCGTACTGAAAGTGACGTTGCCCGTACGTGCAGCCCCTGGATTGGCCTGTGTTTCCGGGTTATTTGGTAAAAAATATCCGGGACCGAACCAGTAGAGAACTTTGGTTGTCACAAGATTTCCATAGCTTGCACCATTGCCGATGACATAAATCGTGTCGCCATCGAGTGCGGCATCGTTTGCTGCTTGTACGGTGGTATACGCATTGGATGCGGCATTGGTACTATTGTCGACCAATCGGACAGTGGCGGTAGAAAGCGTGGTGAGTGCGAAAACTGCGAACAAGATTGTACTAATTCGAGCGTCCATGATTTCCTCCTTGCGATATACCCGAACATTCGGGCATTTCAAGCTACGATTCGGTGATGACAAAGTCAAAGAAATTCGACGACTTTGAAAAGTTTCTTGAAGGGTCGAGTTGGAGTAATGACATCGATTGAAATTGAAAGATGTGTAATCTGTGTGAGATAGATTCATATGCAGGATCAAATACGATCCGTTGTACCGAGCGCCGTTGTAGTGGTGATCGCATTTGTTGAGTTTTGTGTAGAAGACTATCGATAATCACTTGTTGATTGATTCTCTCAACACTATTTTACTATCACTGCTTTTTACCTCGAACATTGTTGATCACACTTTGCTGATAACTGAGGTTCCGGTGATTCGATCTGGCGATATGATGCTACCACATTCTACAATGCCCATCCGACATTGCCAACACGATACTATTGATCCCAATCAATGTTTAACTCACATTGTTGTATTAGGTCAAGAATGTGCTTTGTCGATTTCTTGTTACAATTCTTCTCGCATTACCCGGGGGGCATAAAGATGTTCCGACGCATACTAACGCTCACACTACTTTCACTCGGTTTGGTTGGTGGGGAAGTTCGTCACAGCTACGCTGCCACTGCCGGGATGACACAGAGTATTCCGAAACCGTTTTTCTTCACTGAAAACAAAGGACAATGGGATGCGCGGGTGTTGTACAAGTGTCAAGCAAAGAATGGCATGACTTGGTTCCTCGAACGGGATGGGATTACTCAGGGGACAGGGAACAGAGAGCTGGGTAGGGG